>NZ_DCLI01000022.1:0-241 GCF_002320975.1 Clostridium sp. UBA1652 | reverse complement strand
ATGCCATTATCACCAAATATAAGCAGACATTCAAAATTTCACATTTTGTATGATCGCTTATCCTAACAGCTACGCTGAAAGGACTTAGGAAAGAATTTTATTCTTTCAAAATTGCACATAAGTGTGGGTCTAAATCTATGATTTAGTTCCCCCGAACTTACTCATTAGCTTTAGCTAAAGAGTTTACTTTAATAATATTATTATATATTCCAGTTAACTATTGGTCAAGCCCTCGATCTAT
>NZ_DCLI01000017.1:0-8527 GCF_002320975.1 Clostridium sp. UBA1652 | reverse complement strand
AATGTTAGTTATTATGAAAAAAGCTGATACCTTAATAAAATTTGGTTTAAATTTTGATAATAGTTATACTCGGTTACCAAATTCTTTTTTTAAAGAAGTAAAACCAACTTTAGTTCATAACCCTAACTCTGTAGTCATAAATTCAAAATTAGCATCCTCTTTAGGTCTTAACTCTGAAGTATTGGAAACTAAAGAATTTTTAGAGGTTTTAGGAGGAAATATTATTCCAGAAGGAGCTCACCCTATTGCACAAGCTTATGCTGGGCATCAGTTTGGACATTTTACAATGCTTGGAGATGGAAGAGCTATACTACTTGGTGAACATATAACCCCATTAGGTGATAGAGTAGATATTCAACTTAAAGGTTCTGGAAAAACACCCTATTCTCGTGGAGGAGATGGAAGAGCAGCTCTTGGTCCAATGCTTCGTGAATACATAATAAGTGAAGCTATGCAAGCTCTTGGAATTCCTACAACTAGAAGCCTTGCTGTTGTTACAACTGGTGAATCAGTAATGAGAGAAAATAAACTTCCTGGTGCAATTCTTACAAGGATAGCTGCAAGTCATATAAGAGTAGGAACGTTTCAGTATGTTTCAAAATGGGGAAGAGAAGAAGATATTAAAATCTTAGCTGATTATACAATAAGTAGGTACTATAACTACTTAAAAGACAGTCCTAACCCATATTTAGATTTACTTAAAGAAGTCATTAATAGACAGGCAGACTTAATTTCAAAGTGGCAACTAGTAGGTTTTATACATGGTGTTATGAATACTGATAACATGGCTATAAGCGGTGAAACAATTGACTACGGACCCTGTGCATTTATGGATACTTATAATCTAGAAACAGTATTTAGCTCAATAGATACTTATGGAAGATATGCCTATGGAAATCAACCTTATATTGGTGGTTGGAATCTTTCTAGATTTGCAGAAACCTTATTGCCTTTAATAGATGATAATCAAGAGAAAGCTTTTAACTTAGCACAAGAAGAGATTTCAAATTATTCTAAGTTGTATCATAAAAATTGGCTTAATGGTATGAGGTCTAAACTTGGAATTTTTAACGAGGAATCTTTAGACGAAGATTTAATTAATCAACTATTAAATATGATGCAAGAGCATAGTGTTGATTATACCAATACTTTTATTGAACTAACTTTTAATAGGTTAGAGGAAAGCTCTTTATTTAAATCGGATAATTTTCTGAAATGGCATAAGCTATGGAAAGAAAGACTACAAAGACAAAATGAAGGATTAGATTTATCAATTGAACTAATGAAAAATACTAATCCTGCCATAATACCAAGAAATCATAGGGTGGAAGAAGCTTTAGAAGCAGCAAATAATGGAGATTATAGTGTTATGGATAAACTCATAGATGTTCTTTCAAATCCCTTTGATCATTCAAAGGAACAACTTGAATATTCAACTCCACCAAAACCTTCAAATAAGCCTTATAGAACCTTTTGTGGTACATAATTATAAATTTCTAAAGAATACAGTATATTACTTTTTAGTGATATTGCTGTATTCTTTTATTGAAATATTAGATTAAGTTTTTATTTTCTTTTCATATTTTTAATAACTACTTTATCATCTTTATCCACTTGTAAAGAATCGAGGATTTTTTGAAGAGATTTATTAAAAGTAAACTCATCTAAATTATTGTTTTTTAAATATTCCATAGTTTTTTCAGGAAACTTCGTATAACATACTGAAATAGCCCAAGCTACAGCCATTTTTACATAATAACCGCTATGTTTTATCTTATCTAATAAATTTAAAATCTCATCTATATATATTTCATTAATGAAATAGTCAATAATCATTACTACACCAAAACGAACCTCATATTCCTCATCTGAAACCAGAAACTTTTGTATGAACTTCCAAACCTCATTCATATTATCTTTAGTAAATTTCAAACTAATGCAAAAGCTATCACATATAGACCAGTTATCAATCTTAGGTATAAACTCAGAAATATAATGAAGAGTTTCTTTTACATCAACCTTTATGTATCCAATAACCATTCCCTGAAGCATAACTTCTTCAAAATATTCGTTATCACAGTTTTTTATAAAAGCTTTCCAATCATTTTTTGATATTTCTTTAGCTAGTTTTCGTAACATTGGTAGTCGTACTCCTAAAATATTATTTATATTAGGAATAAGTGAGGAAGAGAATTTTTGATATTCTTTATCTCCCATTGAAATGAGGATTTCTTTATAAAAGTTCATATTTTTATTTGCACTAGAATGCTCATCAATATCATATTTCTGTATATTAATATTATGAAAATGAATGTTTTTCATTATTCAATGTCCTCCTGTTAAGTTAATATTTGTTATTTTATATAATACAAAATTTTATAATTAAATTCTTCCGAAATATTAACTTTTAATTTTCGAAGTATTTTATAATGGTTAATTTGATATTTTAAATAATTTCTAGTTAAAATAAAGATTTTTTATTAAAAATAAGGAAATATTTTTACAAATTTTATTATTATAGTATAATATTAATTAAAGTTGTTTAAAAGTAAGAAAACATCCAAATCTTAGGTTTCTTAAGTTTCTTTTTGAGGTGAAGACATGAAAAACGCAAATATTCCTAAAACTATTCCCGATATAATTGACGTGATAAACAAGTCTAATGATGTAGAGACTATTATTACTATGGAAAACTACATGGCTTGTTATTACGCAGGTCCAATACTTTTTGCTAGCACAATTATAAACTATTACATTAATTATATACTCATGAGTTATAATTTAAATAAGGTTATTATGGAAAGTATTTTTCTTTTATTTCTTTCTTTTTGCTTTGTAATAACTCCTTACTTAAAATTTAAAACCAAATTTATTACTCATTGGGTATCAATACTATTTTCTATTGTTCTTGTTTATGTAACATTAAGGTTTTATTCTGTTGTGGGTTCTTTTATATTAATGATTGCTTTTTTAGAAATTATTATAGCTTCAGCTAGAATCACTAAGGTTATGCTAAACTATATAACTATAACTACTTTTTTAGTAGGAGGATATATTTTCTTTTTATCATCAAAAAATGCTCACGAAATAACGCCAATATATTATGTTCTTTTGGTTATATTATTTATTTTAATGTTTTTAATAGTGCCTGCCATGTACATGGTTAGTAAATCCCATTATCAAAGGATTACTAGACTATATCTAACAGAAGTCCATCAAAGAGAAGAGTTAGAGAAAATGTATAACGAAACAAGAAGCCAATATAATTTACTTACTCAAAAAAATAACCAATTAAAGATTAATGAAGAAAGGTTATATAGGCTAGCACACTTTGATGAATTAACATATCTTCCTAATAGAAAGAGTATTTTAGACAAATTAAACTATCTTATAAAAGTTTCTAAAGGAATGAATCTATCATTTTACATAGTATTTATAGATATTGACTCATTTAAAAAAATAAATGACTCTATGGGACATCATATAGGCGATTTATTTATAAGTGATGCTGCTAAACGGCTTAAAGCATCTATACATAAAAGTGATTTTATAGGAAGAATTGGTGGAGACGAGTTCGCATTAATAATTCAAAGAAGATTAAGTGATAAAGAAGTATTTAAATACATAGATAAAATAAGAAAGCATTTTTTACAACCATTTATAATTGAAGGCAATGAGATAACTTCAAGTGCTAGTTTTGGAATAGCTTCATTCCCCTATGATGGAGTTGGACAAGTTGAATTAATGAAAAATGCAGATACCGCAATGTACAAAGCAAAAGAACTTGGTAAAAATAATGTGCAATTTTTTGAAAAATCTATGAAAGAAGAATTACTAGAAAAATTAAATCTTGAAAATGAATTAAAATCTGCACTTTATAATAATGAGTTTTTTTTAGTATTTCAACCTATATATAACCTTAGAACTGGTACGATAAGAGGTTTTGAAACTCTACTACGTTGGAACTCCAAAGTATTAGGTATGGTAGCTCCTGATAAATTTATCCCTGTTGCAGAGGAG
The DNA here is from genome assembly GCF_002320975.1 of Clostridium sp. UBA1652. NCBI lineage: Bacteria > Bacillati > Bacillota > Clostridia > Eubacteriales > Clostridiaceae > Clostridium > Clostridium sp. UBA1652. The sequence goes on along the minus strand of NZ_DCLI01000017.1, from coordinate 4,507 downwards.
CTAGGTATTATTATTCCATTAGGGGAGTGGATTATAAGGACAGCCTGTAAAACATTCAAAAAGCTTCAGGACAAATACAAATTAGAGGAGACTGTACTTGCCATAAATTTATCTGTCAAACAGCTTGAATCACCTAATATTGTTGAATCCATTAAATACATATTAAAAGAAACAAATTTTGACCCAAACTTATTAGAAATAGAAATCACAGAGAGTACATTTATGAATTCAATTCATAAAACAAAGTCAACTTTAGAAAAATTACAAGATATGCGCATTAGCATTTCCTTAGATGACTTCGGAACTGGTTATTCGTCATTAAGCTATTTGAGACAACTACCAATAGATATATTAAAAATTGATAGAACTTTTATAAATGATATTTTGAAGAGTGACAGAAATGTTGAAATTATCGGAAGTATAATAGATTTATCTCACAATTTAGATATAGCTGTTATTGCTGAAGGAATAGAGGAGGAAATTCAACTTCGCCACTTGAGGAAACTAAAATGTGATTATGTCCAAGGTTACCTAATGAGCAAACCTTTAAATTTAGAAGATTTGGAACAGTTTATATGCCAAGAAATATAAAGAAAAACCTAGAAGGGATATCCTTTTAGGTTTTTTATACTTTATAATATTTCTATTATTTCAACCTTGTATGTTTCACTTGGAGCATTAACTTCAACTATATCTCCTGCTCTTTTACCAGATAAAGACTTTCCTAAATCTGACTCAATACTTATTTTCATATTTTCTGGATCTATATCCATAGTAGTTACTAAAGTTACTATATCCTCAAAATCATCTTCTATAAATTTAATTTTCGCCTTACTATTTATACCCATAACTGACTTATCTATTTCGGAGTCATCTATTAAGGTTGCAGTTGAAATCATGGTCATTAGATATTGTATTCTATTATCATTTTCTCTATAATTTCTACAAGCCTCTTTGTATTCAGCATTTTCTGATCTATCCCCATGAGCTGCTGCTACTAATTTTTCTTTTGCTATCTCAGCTCTTTTTACAGTCATTCTATAATCTAATTCTTCTTGTAATTTTTTTATATTTTCTTCAGTTAACTTATTATTCATATAAAAACTTATCTCCCATTTAATATACTTTATTAATATTATAAAGTCATAGAGAAGAAAATAGAAGTTTCTTTTTAAAATTCTTATTAAGCATAAAATAATTTCTAATTATTTTTATAAGTTCTTCATCCTCCTTAACTTACATAAAATTAAACAGGTTAGTAAATAATCCAAGCTAAAAGAACTTGTGTTTGTATTTTTCTCTTAAGTTGACATACAGTAGTCATATTAGATTATTTATACTTAATATTATTAAAGGTAATACAAAAAGAGAGGAGAACATTTTAATAGCAAATTAATTTAATTTTAAAATATGGGAGGATAAATGATTAGAAATATATTTGAACTTTATTCTGAAAGAAAAGATTTTTTTCTTAAGCTTACTGTAGAACATCTAAAGATATCTGCAATTTCTATAATAATAGCTCTAATAATAGGATTAGTATTAGGCATTATTATTAGTGAATATAAGAAAACCTCGCCACTTATTTTAGGTATAACAAATTTTGTATATACAATTCCCTCTATATCCTTACTTGGTTTTCTTATTCCTTTGTCTGGTATCGGAAATACTACTGCAATAATAGCACTTACTATTTATGCATTACTTCCTATGATCAGAAATACTTATACGGGTATAGATAATATTGATTCTTCTATTATTGAAGCATCAAAAGGAATGGGTAGCACCCCTTTTCAGATTTTATATAAAATAAAGCTTCCACTTGCTTTACCTGTTATCTTAGCTGGGCTTAGAAACATGGTTGTTATGACAATTGCACTTGCTGGTATTGCTTCATTTATAGGTGCTGGGGGGCTTGGAGTTGCTATATATAGGGGGATAACAACTAATAACTCAGCTATGACTGTAGCCGGAAGTTTATTGATTGCTTTTCTTGCCTTAATTATGGACTTTATTATTGGAGTTATTGAAAAATATATGAAGAAGAAATGGAGATTAGTATAATGAAAAATTTTAAATTTATAAAAATATTTACAACATCACTTTTAGCCTTAACATTAATTACAGGTTGTTCGAAAAAAACTGACACAATTAAGATTGCAACAAAACCTATGACTGAACAGTTTATATTAGGTGAGATGTTATCTTTGCTTATAAAAGAAAATACAAACTTAAATGTTGAAATAACAAAAGGAATAGGTGGAGGAACTAGTAATATTCACCCTGCTATTTTAAAAGGTGATTTTGATTTATATCCAGAATATACTGGAACTGGCTGGAGCTTTGTATTAAAAGAAAGTGAAATACCAGATAATGATACGCTCTACAAAAACCTTCAAGATAAATATATAGCAAATTACAATCTTAAATGGGTAGGATTGTATGGATTCAATAATACCTATGGACTAGCTATAAGAAAAGATATCGCAGAGAAAAATAATATAAAAACTTATTCTGATTTAGCAAAGTATTCTGGCGATCTTAACTTTGGTGCTGAATATGATTTCTATGAAAGAGAAGATGGGTATAATTTGCTTTGCTCAACCTATGGTCTTAAATTTAAAAAGGCATCTGACCTTGATATCGGCCTAAAATATCAAGCTATAAATTCAAAAGAAATTGATGTCATGAATGTATTTACTACAGATGGACAACTTACATCCTCAGATGTTACTGTACTTCAAGATGATAAAAACTTTTTCCAAAGCTATTATTGTGGCACGGTAGTACGTGAAGATACTTTGTCAAAACATCCTGAATTAGAAAATATCTTAATGAAAATGCAAGATATTATAACAGATAGCGAAATGGCAAAATTAAATTATGAAGTTGAAAGTAATGGACGAGATGAAGCAGAAGTAGCTAAAGAATTTTTACAAAATAAAGGTTTATTAAAAGAATAATTCTAGAGAGGAAAATAATATGAGTAGAGAAGTCATAATAAGTTTTAAAGATGTTTCCAAAAGTTATGATAAAAATTTAATTCTCCATAACTTTAATCTACAAGTTAAAAAAGGTGATTTTTTAACCATAATTGGAACTTCTGGTAGTGGAAAAACCACAGCTTTAAAGCTAATTAATGGTTTGCTTAAAGCTGATACAGGTGATGTGTGTATTGAAGGCAAAAATATAACTTCTGTTGATATAATTAGTCTTAGAAGAAATATAGGTTATGTAATACAGGGTGTTGGATTATTCCCTCACATGAGCGTTAGAAAAAATATAGCTTACGTCTCAAATCTTTCTAGAAAAAAAGATAAATCAAAGATTGATACTACTGTAAATAAATTAATTAAAATTGTGGGAATGGACAAGGAAATGTTAGACAGATACCCAAGTGAACTTTCTGGTGGACAGAAGCAAAGGATAGGTATTGCAAGGGCCCTTGCAGCTTCTCCTAAAATTCTTCTTATGGATGAACCTTTTGGAGCTGTGGATGAGATAACAAGAAAATCTCTTCAAGAAGAAATATTAAGAATTCATAAGGAGCTTGGTGTAACTATAATTTTTATTACCCATGATATTAAGGAAGCACTAAAATTAGGAAGTAAAGTCTTAATTATGGATAAAGGTGAAATAATTCAGTTGGGAACACCTGACGAAATTAAAAGCAATCCTAAAAATAGTTTCGTTAAGGAGTTAATAAGTTCAGAACTTTAAATCCATATAGAATAAATTGTACTGCAAATTAAGTCTATACTTATTGCAGTACTTATTTTTTCTTAAATAGTAAATATTATATAACAACCTTTAGGAATGTTATATAATATTAAATAAGAATAAAACAGAAGGAGTTTTAATTATGAAGGAAAAAGTTATATTCAAAAACATTGATGAGTATATTTTAACCTTTCCAATCAACGTTCAGGAAATACTTCAAAGCCTAAGAAAGGTTATCCGAGAGTCAGCTCCAGAAGCTAAAGAAAAGATAAGTTATCAAATGCCAACATTTGATTTATACGGTAATCTAGTTCACTTCGCAGCATATAAGAAGCATATAGGCTTTTATCCAGCACCTAGTGGAATCGATGCTTTTAAATCAGAATTGTCAAAATACAAAGGAGCTAAAGGATCAGTACAATTTCCTATAGATGAACCATTACCTTATGAATTAATAAAAAATATAGTTAAATTCAGAGTTCAAGAGAATACTGGAAAATTTAATTAGGATCTTTACATAATCTATCTTCTAATAAAATGCTCCTCAATTGGAGCTTTTTTCATCCATTAAATAATAACTTTACAAAAAAATCTAAAAACATAATAACAACAATAAATCCGCTGATAATTCCACCAAATATTATTACACAAAATGCTGTAAATAAACTATAAAGAGTATTATTTTTCATAAAATCACCTTGTATAATGAACATGTAGTAAAATTCATTATACTTTTCCTTTCTTAATATTTTTTACTATACTTAACATAAGACGCTGTGGATTAGTT
>NZ_DCLI01000025.1:0-3282 GCF_002320975.1 Clostridium sp. UBA1652 | reverse complement strand
AAGAGGAGAAAGAAATATCTCCCTGGAAACGCTTAACAAAATTACGGAAGCTCTTGAAATTTCACCTACTGATTTATTTGAACAAAACTATCTAAAAAAAGAAACTGACAAGACAGTATTATTAAAGCTTCATCAGGAATTATTAAGTACAAGAAGTACAGAAGAGATAATAATTGTCCATCAATTAACCCAAAACATTTTGCAATTAATTGATAGAAAATGATATTGTCAAATAAGATATAAAATAAAACAAAGTTAGTAAATGTGTCTTTGAAATATAGATGAACCGCTTTATTTTTTCAACGGTTATACCAAAATATAATAGCCTAACTACAATTCATTATGTAGTTAGGCTATTTAAGTCACTAGTTCACTTTTTTCTATGTTATACAATATTTCTATCGATTGCTTAAAAGATGACATTATAAAAATCAATAAGTTTAGCATATCGTCTTTCTCCATTTCTCGATTGATTTCCCATCCAGAAATCTAAAATTTATTTACAGAGCCAACTCAATTACAGTATTGAATAGCAAAACAGAAATGTGTATATGCTTTAACGTTTTTAAAGTTCTCTTTACATCGTTGTAATACCCAACTCTATTTGTATAAGAGGTCCTAATTTTAGTATATCAATTTAAAAAGTAATCCTTATTATCAGTTACTTTATTACAGGAATACAGCTTGTTAGTACATTTAACACTATGTCATTAACAATTAAATTAAGTCTTATAATTATGTACAGAATTTTAGGTAAGTAGTATTATTGAAGTATATAACTTTTATTGGAGGTTAAAATGTCGGACCGATTTTTCAATATATTTATTCCCTTAAAAGAACTTCATGAAATCATGGATGATGCTTATGTAGTAATAGACACTAATGTTCTACTCATGGCTTATCAATGGAGAGATACTACATATAAAGTCGTTTATGATATATTATCTGAAATATCTAAACAAAATAGACTAAAAATACCACACCAAGTAGTTAAAGAGTTTGCAAATAATAGAGCCGAAGTTATCCAAACTTTATATCAAGAGATACATGACAAATTGCTTAGCAAATTAGAGAAAGAAAAGCAGCCACAAAATACGATAAAAACTGTCGTTCCGGCATATGATATGTTTGATAATAAGATATTTAAACCAATACTTGATTCTGAAGAAAGATACTTAAATGCAATAAATGAATTAAACACTGCAAAAAAAGAATATAAATTATCATTAGTTAATGACTTACAGAAATTAGTGAAAAGTTTATTGTATAAAGATCCAATTAGCGAAAAATTCAAAGCATTTTTTGAAAATGGTTATATTGATGAAATCGAGATAGATAGTCAAGAGCTAACAGAAGAGTTAGCTAGACGAAAAAAGCACAATATCCCTCCAGGTTACAAAGATAATGGACATAAAGGTGATTATCTCATTTGGCAATCTATTTTAAGTTTGAAAGATAAACCTGTTATATTTGTAACAGGAGATGTGAAAGCTGATTGGGCTTATACAAGGGGTGAAGATTTTTTAGGTGGAAGGAGAGAACTTATTGAAGAGTTTTTTGAAGAAAATAATAAAACCTTACATATTATAACACCATTACAGTTTGCAGAAGCTGTGTCTTCCAGAAAAGGTAAAGCTCTAAATGAAGACGTAAAGGAAGATTTAAGGTATAAACAAAAAGAACTGGATATATATAAAGTGTTTAATTTAGGTTTTCCTACAACAAGCATAAGAAAAAAATATAAAGATCAGTTGAGTCAACAAAGAAAAGCTTCAAATAACTTTAAAAAACTTTCGAATGAGATAGAATATTATTATCATAAGGATATAATTGAGGAAAATTTATATTACGATTTAAAACATGGTCTTGAAGTTATAAATGATGATTTTCTGACAGGTGATATCAATGTTCATGATTTTCTTTATAAGTTAGATGAATTTAAGGAAAAATTATATCGTTCTTTAAGTAATTAAAGATATAAGGGATGGCAGTATTGAATAATTCATGCTGCCATCTATATTTTTTGATGATAGGAAGAGGCTTAAGTTCATATAAATGAGATTTTCAAGCATTCATCTTCAAATTTTTTGTAAAAACAGGCTAATTGTTCTTTGTTTAACGCATTATCTTTATTATCTTCTATAAAGTTAGCTGCATTAGGATTGGGAATAACTCTTATTAGAGTAATCCCTTCTTCTATTGCGTATTTTACAAGTTCTTTCATATAGTAAGTAGCAATCCCACTCTTACGATAACTTTCTTTAACCCACAATAGTTCTAACTTTATACTTGGTTCTTCTTTTCGTATTTCTTGCATTATTTTACTATTTTTGAAAAAATCCATAATAAAGATAGGCTCAATTATTCCTTCCTTTTCTTTTACTAAACAAAATTTATAGCTACCATTTTTACAAAAAAAGTTTCTTTCGTTAGTTCCTGGAATCTCTGCATCATTTGTTTTTAATGTTAAATTTTCCGGCTTAATACCCTCAATCTTCGGTATATTAAATTTATCTACTATTATTATTTCTTCTGAATACATATTAACCTGCCTTCTACACTTCCATATGGTGTTCGGAGTAAAAGGGGAACCTTTAACCTAGCCCATTCTCTTATAATAATTTCTGCAAAAAGGAGCTATACTTCTAGGATTTACTGCCCCTCATTAATTCAACAATGTCTTTCGTTACTAAATTCACATAAAAAACCGTTCTACCTCTGTGAATATTTCCCCTACCTAAATTAGTTATCTAAAATCTATATATTCGATAAAGTTCACTGCATCCTTTTGTGTTTTAGCAGAAATGAAATGGCTTTGTTTATTAAAAGATATTTTATTTCTGCTACCGATATCATTGTCTGAATTACTTTTTCCAATAAAACGAGTTTATTCAGATAAAAAGTTTAGTGTTTTTCGTTAACATACTCTAATAGAATTTCAGAAACCAACTCTTCTAAAGTAAAATTCCCCTCAGAAGCAATCTGTTTCAAAGAATCCTTAACCTGGGTAGGTATTTCTATAGATAGCAACTCATATTCAGAATCTATATAAATTCCTTTAACCGTTGAGATTATAGAACCTTCCACCATATACTTCTTAATAGTTTTAATCGTTTCTTCATCTAAAGTTTCGTACGGGAAACAATATGGTTTAATTTCTAACTCGATTGTTTGTTTATTTATGTTCATTTTCATATTTGTTGGGGTGATATATTCATAACATTTATCTAAGAAAGAGTATATATTAGATTCAACATTATATTCATAAGGGAACTCAAATTT
>NZ_DCLI01000083.1:0-3812 GCF_002320975.1 Clostridium sp. UBA1652 | reverse complement strand
TGACTTCATATAGTTAGTCTCTTAACTATAATACTTGACTATTTTTCACAAAATAAACATAAAAAAAGAAACAAACTTAAATTTAGTTTGTTTCTATAAAGAAATACTTCCCTACTTTTTTAGAAATGATTTTTGTACCCTTATCTACTGTACTATAAACATAAACATCTTCATCTTCTTTAATATTTTCATATCCTATAAACAATATATTTCCATCTTTATCTTTAATCATCCCTCTATCAGGATCTATTTGCCTAGGAAAATCATATATTACTCTTTTTAGTTTACCATCTATAATACTATATATAGAGGCACCACTACTTTCTTCTTCCCCTAATATATATATACTTCCAGCTTCTTCAGCTACGGAACTAATATACTTAAATTTATCTGTAATTTTGACTAAGCTTTTATCCTTTAAGGAAAATCTATTTACTTCTTTTTTTCCATTTAAAGAATTGAGCATAAAGTAAATATATTCATCAGTTAATTGCATATATTCTATTATTCCTTGCTTAAGCTCATACAATAAGGTTTCTTCATCTGAGGATATATTATAAGAATATATCCCATTTTTATTTTCCTTATCATTAATTCCATAATAAATAATAGTATTATTATCTTTCCAAAAGTAATTTTCGCCTGATATTAAAGTGTTTATTTCCAAGGGAATATCTTTTTCATTAGAGCTATCAAATATAGAAAACTCAACTTCCTCAGCTTCATTATATTTCTTATACAAAATCTTATTCCCTTTTGGAGACTGTTTAGCACTAGATAAATCGGTGAAATCTTTTAATATATATTCTTTATTATTTATCCCTAAAACCAACTTTTTTTCTTCAGAAATCTCTGAAGCTTTTAAATATGAGTTAGTTTCTTTTCTATAGGATAAAACATATCCGTCTTCATTTTTTGAAAGAACTTCATTTTTATAAATATCGCTAATTAAAGATATCTTTCCATTCCTATCATAAATTACACTTACTTTATTAATTCCTTCATAGTTTTTAAAGGTTATTTCATTCTCAGGTTTATTGTTTTCAACTTGTGTATTTTTACATGAAACAAAAAGAAGGCATGAGGTTATTATAAAAACACATATCAACCTAGCATTCTTCATTTTGTTAGTTTATATATATACCTCTCCATTACAAATAACTTCCGCATTTCCAATCATATATACCCCTTCCGTTTCAATTAATACTTCTAAAACCCCACCTGGAACATGTACCTTAACCTGTTTATTTGTATATCCTTTATCAAAAGCCGCAACGGCCGCAGCACAATTTCCAGTACCACAAGCTAAAGTTGCCCCTGCTCCTCTTTCCCAAGTTCTCACTTTTATATTATCCCTATCAAGTACCTCACAAAAATTAACATTTGTTCCTTCAGGAAAAATTTCATGTTTTTCAATTGCTCTACCTTCCGTTATATCTGTTTCTTCTTCTTCAAATATAACAGTATGTGGAACTCCTAATAACATAGATGTAATATTATATTCTTTATTATTTGCATGTAGTTCAAAATCTTTTAATTTTTCATTTATTTTTACTGGTATTTTATTTGGTTCATAACTAGCTTTACCCATAAAAACCTTTATTTCAGAGATTTGATCTCCAATAAGCTTTATATCCACATCCTTAAGTCCATCGCCAGTCATTATTTTCATTTTGCTCTTTTTAACAATTCCTAAATCATATATGTACTTTATGAAGCATCTTAAGCCATTACCACACATAGCTGCATATGAGCCATCAGAATTAATTATAACCATTTCTGAATCCGCTTCCTTGTTATTCCTAACTAAAAGTACTCCATCTGCTCCAATACCAAAGTGTCTATGACATACCTTTTTAGCTAGCTCACTTTCTTTCCCTAAAAACGTCTCATTTCTATCATCAATTACAATAAAATCATTTCCATTTCCATGCATCTTATAAAACTTCATTTCTTTACCTCCACCTTGATACAATTATTTTAAACGTGTATACTAAATTTATATGTTTTTTGAAAGGAGACTACAATGGCATTAGATGGTGTTTTTCTACACAATTATATAAATTATTTAAGACCACTTTTATTGAATGCAAAAATAGATAAAATAAATCAACCTGAAAAAGATGAGATAATTTTCACATTAAGAACTGGAGGAAAAAACAGAAAACTATTAATTTCTTCCTCAAGTAACTATCCTCGTATTCATTTTACTAAAGAATCTAAGGTAAATCCACTAAAAGCCCCAATGTTTTGTATGGTTTTAAGAAAATATTTAACAAATGGTAAAATAAGAGAAATTACTCAATATGAAAATGATCGTATTTTAACCATGCTTATTGAGTCTACAGATGAGCTGGGATTTGATTCAGTTTATAAACTAATAATAGAAATAATGGGTAGACATAGTAATATAACTTTAGTAAGAGATAGAGATAATAAGATTATGGAATCTATTAAACACATAACCTCAGAAATCAATTCCTATAGAGTTCTTTTTCCTGGAATAAGCTACGTTTATCCACCTGAAAGCAACAAACTTAATCCTCTATCATTTACTTATGATGAATTTAATAGTTTCCTAGCCACAAAAGACTTAAAGTTTAACTCTAGCTTTTTTAGCAAGACTTTTACTGGTGTTGGTAAAGTCTTAAGTGAAGAACTTTATTCTAATAGTTTAAATAAGGATATGGAGGAAGTTTATAATTACTCTCAAAAGTTTTTCAGCGATATTTTAAATGAAACCTCTTTTACTTTATATAATCAGAATGGGGAATTAAAAGATTTTTATTGTTTAAATTTAAATATCTATAAGGATTTAAATAAGGAAATTTATGAAGATCCATCAGAACTTCTTGAAAATTTCTACAAACAAAAAGATAAACAAGATAGATTAAAAGGTAAGGCTAGCGATATACAAAAGATAATAAATACCAATATAGAGAGATGTAATAAGAAGTCTAAAATACTTAATGCTACTATAGAAGATTGCTCTACTAAACAAGATTTTAAGATTAAAGCAGATATTTTAAGCTCCTATATTTATAATATAAAAAAAGGTGATAAAAAAGTCAGCTTATTAAATTTTTATAGTGAATCTGAAGATGAATATATAGATATTGAACTTGATGAAAATAAAACTCCATCAGAAAATATTCAATACTATTATAAAAAATATAATAAGTTAAAAAAATCAGAGCAATCTGCTTTTGAACAATTGGAGAAAAATGAAGAAGAGTTTAATTATTTAACCTCTGTTTTGTCTAACTTAAACAACTCAGAAAGCTATGACGATATTGAGGAAATAAAAAATGAATTAATAGAAACAGGTTATATTCGTTTTAAGAAAAGTTCAAAAAAGGATAAAAATAAGGTTTCTAAACCCTTGCATTTTATCTCTAGTGACGGATTCCATATTTATGTTGGGAAAAATAATATTCAAAACGACTATTTAACCTTAAAATTTGCAAATAAAGAAGATATATGGTTTCACACAAAAAATATTCCTGGCTCACATGTAATTATTAAAGGTAGTAACCCTTCTGAAGTTACAATTAAGGAAGCCGCTAATTTAGCTGCATTTTATAGTAAAGGAAAGTTATCTTCTAATATTCCGGTTGACTATACACCTGTTAGGTACATAAAAAAACCTAACGGCTCAAAGCCTGGAATGGTAATATATTCTCAAAATAAAACCATTTATATAAATCCTTCTGAGCCTAGAATTAATAAGCTTTAGCCACTAACCCCTGTCTTGCAGAAAATTTTTAAGATATTTTTGAATTCAAGAATTATTCTATTCTTGAATTCTTCTA
>NZ_DCLI01000063.1:0-7355 GCF_002320975.1 Clostridium sp. UBA1652 | reverse complement strand
ATTAATTATACCATTTTTTAATGTAAATAGCTTAATTTTTTTTATTTATGCGTAATTTTATTATTTATACTATGCTAAGTTGACGACATTGACCGTGCGTATAAAGGGTTTGTTGAAGTATAACATGGATAAAACAAAAGGAAAGCTAAAAGAGCCAGATATTGAGATAATGAAGGTCGCTCGTAATGAAAACGGCATTATTATAGGCGGTATAGCAGGTTCTACATATCTTTCATCGCTTGAAATAGAAGTGCTATGGGTTAGCGAAGCTTATAGAGGGCAAAGCATCGCTTCTCAATTACTTAATGAAATAGAAAATGAAGCTAAAGAAGATGGATGCCTATTGGCTCATCTTACAACTTACTCTTTCCAAGCTCCATGTTTTTATCAGAAAAATGGGTATATTGTTTGTGGAGAAATTGAGGGGTTTCCAGATAATATTAAGTTACACATATTGAAGAAACTATTATAACTGTAGGGTGTATTGTTTCGGATAAAAAGACGGGGCTATGTATATTAGGTGAGGTGAGGGGCTTTGGAGCGAATAATTATTATAGGTGGGAATGGTTGAGGAAAAACTACATTTGCAAAGGAATTATCTGATAAATTAAATTTGCCTTTAATTCATCTTGATGTATTGTATTGGAGAGATAATTGGCAAACTGCGACCACAGATGAATTTGATGAGTTATTGGTGCAAGAAATCACAAAGCCTAAATGGATTATAGATGGAAATATTGGTCGCACTATACCATTTAGATTAAAATATTGCGATACTGTTATTTACATGGATTTTTCTAGACTAAAGTGTGTTTATGGTGTAATAAAACGAGTGATAAAATGTTATGGTAAAAGTCGTACTGACATGGGGGGATATTGTCCTGAAAAGTTTAATATGAAGAAATTTGAGTTTTTAAAGTCCGTTTGGAATTTTAACAAAAATAACAGAAAGCGTTATTATGATATGCTACAAAGTGCAAACGATGTTAAAATAATTATATTAAAAAGCAGGAAGCAAGTACGAGAGCTATTGCAACAATTATGAGAATAAAAAAATGAAATAAATTAAGATTACTGTAAGTCAAACTATTTTATCAGCAAAATGCTCTGAAGCCGCATAAACACTATATATAGTTATATAGCTAGATAGATATCTAGAGAAAAATATATCTATCTATATTCTACAAATTCTAAAATTTACAAATAATTTTATGGGTGAAGGATTAACAAAAATTTGATAAGCTGCTTTTAATTCTAAAATATGAATATGTATATTTTAGAATGAGGATAGAAAGGATTAATGTTAGGAGATACAACAGTTTTTGTTGAGAAATTATGCAATGTAACATATCATAATAGTATGGAAGTAAAGAAAAAGAGAACTTTATTGAGTTTAGAAAGAAAAGAAGAAATCAAGGAATGGTGTGATTATATGAAATTAGAAAAAATAAAGTTTAATAATCATGAAGTATTTAATGATTTAGAGATAGAGTTTAAAGATAATAAGGGAAAGATATTAGATACTATTGTTGTTATTGGTGAAAATGGTTCTGGTAAAACTACTTTATTAAAATGTATTTATGATTCATTTGAAATCGATGAACGTGGATATAAAGAAGTGGGAGAGGATAAAGTAGAGTTGACTCCTGATTTATATACATCTACAGTGAAGTTAGAGAAGGATGAAATTGGAATGTTAAGTCCAGAGTTTGCTTATGGATTTGAATATGAGCCTACTTATCCTAAAGTTGTATATATGCCAACAGAAATTAATTTTGAAAAGATTAACAAGGTGGATAATACATTAAATTTTACTCCGGATTTTCAAAATATAGTAGATCAAAATATGACTCAAAACATACCATCATTTATTGCTACAAAAATAAATAAAGAAATATTCAAAAATAGAAATAAGACTATAGGAGAAGTTATAGATAAAGTTTGTGATGATATAAATAGTATATTTTCTATTATGAATTTAGATATAAAATTGGTAGGTTTATCTGAAACAAGTGAAACTAAACCTATATTTAGAAATGGATTAGGGAAAGAATTTGATATTACTGGTTTATCCTCAGGAGAAAAACAATTATTTTTAAGAGCATTGGCCCTAAAATTCTTAGAAGTTAATAACTCCATAATATTAATTGATGAGCCCGAAATATCACTTCATCCAGAGTGGCAGAGCAAGATAATTGATGTGTATAAAAGTATTGGAAATAATAATCAGTTAATTATAGCTACTCATTCACCACATGTAATTGGAAATATAACAGCTAATGAGTTAAGAGTAATGAAAAAAGATAACAATGGTATTAGGTTAATAGATAATGATAAATTAAATGAAACCTATGGAAAAATATTGCGCTTATTGTGAAAAGAGAATATATACTAATGATGATGGTCATATAGAACATATAAGGCCAAGAGATTTGTTCCCTAAAGAATTTCAAACTTATGATAATATTATAGTTTCCTGTAATGAAAAGAATAGTTGTGGAATTAATAAAAAGAATAATTATGATGACAAGTTTATAAATCCAGTTATAGATGATCCCAAGGAATATCTATATTATAGTATTGCTAATGGGGAAATAATACCCAAAAGTATTGATGAAAATAGCCATGAGTATTTAAGAGCAAGGTACACAATAGATACATTAAATTTAAATAGCTATGAATTAAAAGAGGCCAGAAAAGCTTTAATAGATATATTAGAGGTTTATAGAGAAAATTATGAGGAATATAACGAGTATTTACAGTTCTTTTTAGATGATGGTCATAATTTTCCAAACTTGATTAGATTATATATGGAGCTGTAAGTTTAGGGGATAAGAGGGTAAGGAGATAAGAATGTCCTGCGGATGTATTAATAAATAGGAAATGTTAAGAATATTAACACTCTGTAACACAGGAATATGTTATAGAGTGTTTTTTTAGTAGTGGTATAATCAGTGCTCTTTACCTTACGATTAAGGTGATGAAGCATTCATTTCTAACATATTCTAATTCATAAGAAATAGACTCTTAATTTTCAAACATCCAGTCTCAGTTAAAACTCTCAAATTTCAACCAATAAATCATATGACAGAAGCAAAGATATTCAAAAATATCTGAAGATTCCACAGATAAAGCTCTATATGCTGTAGGGCAAGTGATTGACACACAGACTTATAGGGTTTCAAAAGAGAATAAGTTTGCACTATTAAGTTTGTAACCATTATTGCTGTAGAAGTGAAGTTCAGATTCATTAGAGTCATTTTTAATATTTACAATATATAAATTATATATATAAAGGTTATAGTTTCTTTAATAAAAGCAATTATAGCCTTCTTTTTCTTTTCGTGTAATTTTGCTGTGGGTGGCAGTTAAAGTGCCAGAATATATAATACTGTATATACTAGTAAGATAACATATAGTAATACAATATCTAAAGAACTATACATGTGCATTAATAGAACGTATGATCATAACAATGTTAATAAAAAGAGTAGTACAAGCCATTTATTTTCTCTCTTTCTTTGGACAAGCTTATTTTTGTATCCTTTAAGGAATACCCTATAGGACAAATATCTGCTTGTCCAAAGTTTCCTCTTCGGTACTAAGGTCAAAGGATTCTCTTGTATGTATTGAAAATAATAGATAATATAAATATGTTTATTAGATACCAATTAGAAAGAATATTTTGACCGTATTACGCCTTAGCGGATTTTTTACTTTGGATTAGATTATCTGCTGGACCAACAGAGAGGAGCTATAGAGTATCAGCTGATAAGGTTGTCCAAAGTTTCCTCTTCAAGATTAGTTCAAATAGTTCTCTTAAATAGACAATAGATAGATTACTATTAAAATCTAAGGGTTAGTAATAAAGAACTTTTTGAACTATATTATAAATTTATGCCTTTGGACTAGCTATTTTCGACCAAAGGGAGACATATATATAAGATCCAAAGAGGGGTTACGGGGAGGAGCATCCTATAAAATTTAGGTGGCATATCTGAGATTTAATTCTTAGGAACAAAGAGATGAATTTGTAACATTCTATTGGAATTTGAAATTTATGTAGAGAAGTGAACTTATATAATAAATTAACAAAAGTTTAAAAATAAAAGCAAATTCGACAAAATAAGCGTTACTTAGATATTAAATTTAGTATATAATTTCTAGGGATTAAAATAATAGAACTTATAATAACTATAAATATGTAGAAAAAGTAAATTTCAACTTGATTATCAATGAATAGGGGGAGAATAATTTGTATTGTGGCAACTGTGGAAAAGAGCTTAAATCAAATGCAAAGTTTTGTGCTAGTTGTGGGGAGGAGGTATCTCCAATTGAATCAGAATCTACAAATTATATTGTTGAGGGAGTAGATAATTTTATTGAAAATATTGAAAGCAATGAAAATACACAAGATGAGCCAAATAAAGAAGAAAAATTTGACGATATAAATGAGCAGAAAGATTCAACAAAAAACAATAAACTTATTGATGGAACAATTAATAACACTCAACTTTCATCACTTAAAGATAATGAAACAAGTGACATAGATGACATTCCTGAAACTAAAAAGAAGCCATCTAAAAAGATTTTAGTAATAGCAGCTTCTGCTTTGGCGATAGCATTATTGAGTATATTTTTTATTATGAATCCAACTAAAGATACAGAATCTATCTTAAAAGAAATTGAGTCTACATTAGCATCTTTTGATGAATATATCGTAGACAACAATAAGGCAGAAATTGATAAAATAAAAGCTAGACTTTTTGAGCAAAAAGAAGAAAAGAACTACGAGAAAATAGAGGTGTTATTAGCTGATACTGAAAATCTTAAAACCAAGTTACAAACTGATAATAGCTCAATTATAGATAATATGCTTAACGAAACAAAGGCGAAAGATACCTATAAAGCATATCCAGATGAACTTGAAAATATAAAAAGTTATGAAGAAAAAGTAACAACTTATATAAAAGATAATAAATTTATTAGTGCAAGGAATGTGTTAACCGAGTGGAATGATCTTCTTACATCAATTAATTATAGTTATGATAATTATACTGTATCTGTTAATCAAATAGATTTTAACAGTTTTCCAAAGATTAAAGTATATCTTTCAATAGAGGATAAGAATACAAAAGTAGTTCCTAAAAATTTAGATCCTGGTTTCTTTTATGTATCTGAGAAAGATGCTAGTAATAATAAGTTTTTAAAACAGACCATTCAAAAGGTTACACAATTAGATCAACAAGAGGGACTAAATATTAATATGGTAGCAGATGTAAGTGGTAGCATGGAAAATGGACCTATAGATAAAGCTAAGTATATAATGACAAATTTTTTAGAACAAGTACAATTTAACAAAGAAGATAAGGTAGAGTTAACTGCATTTTCTAGTGGTGTACGGACTTGTGCAACATTTACTGATAACAAAGAACTTTTGAGACGTGAAATATCTAACCTTAAAACTGGTGATCAAACAGCATTATATGATGCTCTTTTTGCAGCAGTCAATACTACAGCAGTACAAAATGGTGCAAAATGTGTAATGGCATTTACTGATGGACAAGATAACTTTAGTAAAGTTACACCAGATGAAGTAATTCAAGTAGCAAAGAGATATAATGTACCAATATTTATTATAGGTATTGGAAGTGGTCTAGATAATGCAAAGCTACAGAATATAGCAACAAGTACAAATGGATTGTATAAGCAAATAAATGATATATCAGATATGTCAAATATTTATGATAAAATTTATAAGAAAAACAAAGAAATGTATCTTCTTGAATATGAAGCTCAGGGAAGCGATATGGTAGGAGAGAGAACTTTAAAAATTGATATTCAAACACGTAAAGAAGGTGGAGGGACAAGCTATGCATTTACTCCAAGACTTTTAGTTTCAACTCAATCTGAAGTGAATAGTACTGATGAGATATCAGGATTGATTGGAAATTACTTAAAGAATTATGTTAATGCAATAAACAATCATGATTATTCTTATGTTGAAAGTTACCTAGTTCCTGGTGGTGGAGTTGAAAAAGAAGTTAAGCCATATATTATGAAGGATATACAGGAAAAATTGCTTTCACATGAAATAATAAACAAAGAATTTAAAGATGCTAATACGTGTATTGTAACTACAAGAGAGACTTATGAAGTACAAAATCATGATGACCCCTTACACATGAGAGTTTTGGAAGGAAAATATGAGGTTAAGAAGCAATCTGATGGAAAATGGAAGATCCTTAATTTTGCAGATTTATATAAAGTTATATCAACTATAAATTATTAGAAATAAATGTTTTTCTATATTTACTATTAAGGTAAATCATAGTAAAATTGAAATACTGTGAAAATATATATAAATTAATTGTATTATTACAGATAATGTAGATAGTAACACTTTACGAGGGGGAAAATAATGTTTTGTAAAAATTGCGGAAATCAAATGGAAGAAGGAGACAGATTTTGTGGAGGTTGTGGACAACCGACAGATGGGGGAAGTAGTAATAATAATATAATAAAAACAGTAAATAGTGGCGATTTAATAAAGCTTATAAAAACATATTTTACTAAACCACTATCATTTTTCAGCGAATTCAAGGATAAAGATGTAGTAAAACCATCTATTATTTTACTTGTAGTTTTACCAATAATTTATGGAATCATAAACATAATCTATACATCATCAGTAATAAGTGCAATATTTAGTATGTTCAAGAAATTACCTGACATTTTAGCAAAGGCAGGCTTAATATCACAATTAGAACTTGCACAAGCTAAAAGTGAAATTTTAATGTCAGATGAGGTATTAAGTTTTAAGAGTAAAATAGATGCATTAATTGACAATAAGGATATATTTTTAAAAGCCGCAGGACAATTATTAATAATTATTATAGTGACAGCTATAATTTTATTAATACTTAATATAGTAATATTAAAAAATAAAATAAGAACAGAAGATATACTATTTATAGCGGTTATGTCATATATACCATTGGTGTTATCTGGAGCTCTAGCTAGTTTAGCTACAATGATAAGTATATTTTTGGGAATGTTTATAGTATTCTCAGGATATATATTATCATTTATTACACTATTTAGTGGAATTAGTCAGGTAAGTGAAGAGACAAATGATAAGGTGTTTATCTTAATGAGTATTATATTTATTTTAATTTCAATTATTTTATCATTATATGTAACGAAGTATATAGAATCATCATTCTTACAAATAAAAAATATGATAGATTCAGTAGGGAGTTTCTTGTAATATCCATGAAAGTAGGTCAGGAATATCTTAATTCTTGACCTACTTTTGTGAGTTTAATAATATCGATAGTGTAAAGTGAGATATG
>NZ_DCLI01000012.1:0-4407 GCF_002320975.1 Clostridium sp. UBA1652 | reverse complement strand
CTAAATATATTATATAAGGAGTTAAATACCTTGATAGTCTACAAAGAAATAGAAGTAAAACATGAAAAAGGACTTCATGCAAGAGTCTTAGCCATGGTAGTTTACAAAGTCAGTGAACTACAAAAGAAATATAAGGTAGAGATTTTTATAAGGTATAAAGAAAAAAAGAAGGTATCAGCAGCCAGCCTTATGCCACTTGTTTTACTTAAGGTAAAACAAAATGAAAAGATAATTGTAGAGGCCCAAGGTGAGACCCCACAAGAGGCCCTAGAGGAAATATGCAGTTTTTTAGAAAGTGATTTTGATTTAGAGGACAAGAGTACAATAAATCAGGTGGACACTATTATAAATAACAACACAATGACCTTAGAGCAAGTGTTCAGTAACATCCCTAATGGAATTATTGCAACAGATGAGAACGATATAATAACTATATTTAATGAAGAGGCAGAAAGGATACTCAATTTATCTTCAGGAGAAGTAATTGGCAAAGATGTAGATAAGGTTATATATCAAAGTAAGCTTAAGGAGATAAATAAATCTGGAAAATCAGAGCTTATGATAAGGGAAGTTATAAATGACAGGATACTTCTTATAAATAGAACTCCTATAATGATAGATAAGATATCAAAAGGTGCATTAGCTGTTTTTAGTGATATATCAAATTTAGAAAAAGTAAAAAATGAATTAAAAACAGTTAAGGAACTTAAAGAAAGATTGCAGCTTATATTAGAAACTGTACAAGATGGAATATGTGTTATGAGTTCAGATGGGGTCATCACCTATGTGAATAGGGCCTATCTAAGAATTTTAAGTGAAAAAGAAGAAAACATACTTAATAAAAACATCAGAGACATCTCTCCAGATGGAGTAAGAAGAAGGGTTTTAGAGACAGGAAAAAGTGTAGTAGGTGCATTAAGTTACAAGGAAAATGATGTTACTATTGTTTGTAATGTTAATCCAATAATAGTTGATGGCGAGATAACAGGTGTTGTTTCTGTAATCAAAAACATCACAGAAGTTAAGCAGTTATCAGAGAAGTTAAAGAAGGCATCTGCAAAGGCAGAGTATTTAGAAGAAGAGTTGTTTAGAACCAAAAAACCAGATTTGGCTTTTTCAAAATATATAGGTTACAGTGGAAAGGTACTAGATGCACTAGCTACAGCTTCAAAGGCTGCAAAGACTAATACCACAGTTTTAATAAGAGGTGAAAGTGGAACTGGTAAAGAACTTATTGCAGAAGGAATTCATTATGGAAGTAAAAATGCTAAAGGGCCTTTTGTAAGGGTTAACTGTGCAGCAATTCCTCAGAATCTTTTAGAAAGTGAACTTTTTGGACATGAAAAAGGGTCCTTCACTGGTGCCATCAAAAGAAAGCTTGGAAAGTTTGAACTAGCCCAAAATGGAACCATATTTTTAGATGAAATTGGGGAAATGGATAAGAGCATGCAGGCAAAGATTCTAAGAGTAATTCAAGAAAAAGAGTTCCAAAGAGTTGGAGGAGAGGAAACCATCAAGGTTAATGTGAGAATAATAGGTGCAACACATAGAAACCTAGAAGAGATGGTAAGGACAATGGAATTTAGAGAAGATTTATATTATAGACTTAATGTTATACCTATCTTTTTACCTCCACTTAGAGAAAGAAGACAAGACATAGCACCATTACTTGAGCATTTTATTAATAAGATAAGTAAGAACATAGGCAAAAGTATAAGTTTAGTCAAAAATGACGCTATGGAGGCTCTACTTAATTATTCTTGGCCAGGAAATGTAAGAGAGTTAGAGAACTTAGTTGAAAGATTAGTTGCTTTAAATGAAAACCAGGTGATAGACCTTGATGATTTACCTTCTTACATGAGACAAGAGAGGCCCATGAAACATGAAAAGGCCCATGTAACATCAATAATTGAAGATGATATACTTCCTTTAAAAGAATATGAAAAAATCATAATTGAAAAAGCATTAAAAAAGTATGGAAGTTTCAATGCAGCAGGAAAGGTGTTAGGATTAACTCACAAAACAGTAGCTGCTAAAGCAAGACAATATGGAATAGAAAAAAAGATAAGTTGGGAATAAGTATCAGGGTAAAAAGGAACAACTTGATATTTATTCCCAACTATAACTTAAACATGTCTTGTAAACATTTACTGAACAATAAGGATTAACAATGATTGGTTATTATTGGCTTGAGTTTTGCTATATATATTATTGGGGCAATTAATTTATATATTTAAGGGAGGAAGAGGTTTATGAAAAAGATAATAAATAATCCAGAATTAGTAGTTGAGGATATGCTCTCAGGAATGGTAGCTGCACATCCAGATTATGTGAGAAAGCTAGAGAATGCAACAGTGCTAGTAAGAGCAAATTCATCAGTTCAAGGCAAAGTAGCTTTAGTTAGTGGTGGAGGAAGTGGACATGAACCATCTCATGGTGGATATGTTGGAAAAGGAATGCTTGATGGAGCAGTTGCAGGAGCAGTATTTACATCACCAACTCCAGACCAAGTATATGAAGCTATAAAAGCTGTTGATTCAGGAAATGGTGTACTTTTAGTTATCAAAAACTACACTGGAGATGTAATGAATTTTGAAATGGCAAAAGATATGGCTGAGATGGAAGGAATACAAGTAAGTACTGTAGTTGTAAATGATGATGTTGCAGTAGAAAATAGTACTTACACAGCAGGAAGAAGAGGAATTGCAGGCACAGTATTTATACACAAACTTGCAGGAGCAAAAGCTGAAACTGGAGCAAGTTTAGAAGAAGTTACAAGAGTTGCTGAAAAGGTAATTGATAATGTAAGAAGTATGGGTATGTCTATATCTTCATGTATAGTTCCAGCGGCAGGAAAACCAAACTTCACTTTAGCTGAAAATGAAATGGAAATAGGTATGGGTATTCATGGAGAACCAGGTACTCATAGAGAAGAAATAAAAACATCAGATGAAATCACAGAACATCTAGTTAATAAGATTCTAGAAGACATGCACCTAGAAGATGGTACAGAAGTTGCAGTAATGGTAAATGGATTATGCTCAACTCCTCTTATGGAACTTTATATAGTAAATAAGAAGGTTAATGAAATGCTAACTGAAAAAGGAATAAAAATTCATAAAACATTTGTAGGTGAATTTATGACTTCTCTTGAAATGGCAGGCTTCTCTATAACTTTATTAAAACTTGATGATGAATTAAAAGAATTATTAGATGCACCTGCTGATACTCCAGCTTTAAGAGTACTTTAATTACAATACGATCTATGGGGGAGATAACATGAGTATAAACGGCAAAAAAGTTATAGAAATATTAACACAAATAGCAGAAAAAATAGATGAGAATAAAGGGTATCTTTCAGAACTAGATGCAACCATAGGGGATGGAGATCATGGTATAAACATGAGCAAGGGCTTTAAGGCTGTAACTGAAAAGTTAAAGGAGGATGATGGCGTAGATATTTCAGGAATTCTAAAGAAAACAGGTATGGCTTTAGTATCTACTGTTGGAGGTGCATCAGGCCCTTTATATGGAACAGCCTTTATGAAATCATCCATGAGTGTAAATGGAAAAACGGAAATAGATATTAAAGATTTTTCAAACATGCTAAAGGATGCTCTTGATGGGATAAAGATGAGAGGTAAAGCTAAGGCAGGC
This sequence comes from Clostridium sp. UBA1652, assembly GCF_002320975.1. NCBI lineage: Bacteria > Bacillati > Bacillota > Clostridia > Eubacteriales > Clostridiaceae > Clostridium > Clostridium sp. UBA1652. The sequence continues at coordinate 750 of NZ_DCLI01000012.1, read as the reverse complement.
GAAAAGACAATGATAGATGCTCTAGAACCAGCACTAGAAGCTATAAATAAAGGAATAGAGCAAGGATTAGAATCTAAAGAAATATTAAAACTTGCTAAAGAAGCTGCCTATAATGGAGTAGAATACACTAAAACTATAATAGCTACAAAAGGAAGAGCAAGCTATTTAGGAGAAAGAAGTATAGGACATCAAGATGCAGGAGCAACTTCATCTGCAATAATACTAGAAACAATATATGAAGCTATTGAATAATAAGGAGAGTAGTCATGGTAGGAATAGTAATAACTTCACACAGTAAAAACATAGCAGAAGGCGTAAAAGAACTAGCTCAGCAAATGGCACCAGAAGTTCCTATAGCTGCATCTGGAGGAACCTCTGATGGAAGAATAGGCACAGATGTTATGAAAATAATGAATGCAATAGAAAGTGTTTATTCAGAAGAGGGAGTAGTTCTCATATTTGATTTGGGAAGTGCCTTTATGAATGCAGAAATGGCAATCGAGATGATGGATGAAGAAAAAGCAAAGAAAGTTAAAATAGTAGATTGCCCAATAGTTGAAGGAGCTGTAACCTCAGCTGTTGAAAGCAGCATAGGAAAGTCAATAGAAGAAATAGAAGAAGCATTAAGACCTATGAACTTAGGGAAAATGCCATAAAATAAGCCGCAAATAGTTTAAGACTGTTTGCGGTTTTTTGGCTATTAATGTATAAAAAATTGAGAAAATAGTGTATAATATTAGTATGAGAAAG
>NZ_DCLI01000099.1:781-3857 GCF_002320975.1 Clostridium sp. UBA1652 | reverse complement strand
ATAGCTTAATTACCATTATCTAGTACAATAATAGTAGCGAATTAGTACTTATGGAAAGAAGGGAATAGATAGTGCAAGAGATAAAAAGTTTATGTTTTTTAAATATGACTATCTCCATTTAAAAGTACTTTATTATTTTACAAATTTTAATAAGAGAAATTAGCATATGCCAAAATAATTTGATTAAATCGAACAACTAGACAGGGAGATATTAAGAGCTTATGGACAAAGAACTAATTGTGAATTCAGGTAATGGAAATTTATTAAGTGAATTAGTACAGGCGATTAGAGAGTGTGAAAGATTTTATTTTAGTGTTGCATTTGTTAATTTTAGTGGATTGCAGTTGCTCTTAGATTCATTAAAGGAAGCGGAAAGGAATGGTATAAAAGGGAAGATTATTACGTCTACTTACTTGAATTTTACGGAAGGAAAAGCTTTAAGAAAAATTAATGAATTCAATAATATTGATCTAAAAGTATATGTTACAGATAAAGAAACAGGATTTCATACGAAGGCATATATATTCGAAAATAAAGAGAACTATAAGGTCATTATTGGTTCATCTAATATAACTCAGAGTGCATTAAAAAGTAATGTAGAATGGAATGTGAAACTTGTCTCTAAGGAGAATACTCCTTTTATCCATAATGTTAAAAAGGAATATGATCATTTATGGGATATAACGACAGATGCTGATGACCAATTTATTGATGACTATGAGAAGTTTGTAAATTCTATTATCAGTTATACTGGCAAAAAGCCTCAGCTTATATATGAACAAAGTGAGTATATCATTCCTAATAGAATGCAAAAAAGAGCAATGGAAAATCTTAATAGATTACGTTCTTTCGGTGAAAAAAGGGCATTGGTTATTGCTGCTACTGGTACCGGTAAGACTTATATGTCCGCTTTCGATATAAAACAATATGAGCCAAAACGAATGTTGTTTATTGTACATAGAGAAGAAATATTGAAGAAGGCTAAAGAAACGTTTGAAAAACTATTACCAAATGAGAACTTTAAATTTGGTTTATTAACAGGAAATCATAAAGATAAAAATGCTGATTACATATTTACTACGATCCAGACTTTATCCAAATGCTATAGTGAGTTTAGTAAAGATCATTTTGATTACATTATTTTCGATGAAGCGCATCATGCAACTAGTAATAGTTATCAATCGGTCATACAATATTTTGATCCAGAATTTACACTTGGAATGACAGCTACTCCAGAGAGAACAGATAATCAAAATGTTTTTGATCTTTTTGACAATAATGTTGCCATTGAAGTACGACTACATGAGGCGTTAGATGATGAATTAGTTGTTCCTTTTCATTATTTTGGAATCACGGATATAGAAGAAGTTGATTTAAGTAATGTCGATATTAATGATATTACTGAGATAACGAAAAGATTAAAAGTTAATGAGCGAGTAGATTTTATTATTGAGAAAATGCGTTTTTATCAGCATGACGGACAAAAAAGAAAGTGTTTAGGTTTCTGTGCTAGTATAGAACATGCAAGATATATGACAGAAGAATTCAACAAAAGAGGCTATAAAAGTGCATGTTTAACTGGAGAAATGAGTGTTGATCAAAGGGCTCATTATATAAATAAATTAGAAGACGATGCTGATGAATTAGAAGTTATTTTTTCGGTAGATATTTTTAATGAAGGAGTAGATATTCCTACGGTAAATACGGTGTTAATGTTAAGACCAACTAATTCTCCAATTGTATTTATTCAACAATTAGGTAGAGGGTTAAGAAAGTATGAGGGGAAAAGCTTTCTTACAGTATTGGATTTTATCGGAAATCATAATAAAACTTTTTTAATTGCTATCGCTTTAAATGGAAGTAGATATTACGATAAAGAAAGCTTAAAGGTTGCTATTACAACAAGTTTTGCTAATATACCAGGTAGTACACATATACAAATGGATCGAATTTCTCAAGAAAGAATCCTAGCACAAATTGACAGAGAGAACTTTAATTCTATGAAGTATTTAAAAGAAGAATATTATGAATTTAAGAAGCTTAACAGTGGTAAAATCCCCTACCTTTTAGTGGATTATTTAAAATATGATGGATCACCTGATCCAATCAAATTTATTGATAAAGAAAAAAGTTATCTTCAATTTGTTGCGAAAGTAGAAAAAGATATTAAGCTTAAAGAATTACTAATGGATATTAATTTTGAAAGTGTATTAAAAGAGTTATCCAGTAAACTTCCCCTTAAACGGATATATGAGTTTGTTATATTAAAAAATTTGCTAGAAACAAATGAAATTACTCTAGAAGATGCAAAACAGGAAATTTTGAAGTATGTAGAAAGAGTGGATGACGATAGTATTATACATGCTTTTGAAAATTTAAACCAAAATTATTATGATTCTATGCAAAAGAAAGGAAAGCTTCAACTTTGTATTTATGAGAATAATAAATTAGTAAAAACAGAGTCTTTTAAGCGAATATTGGAAAAGGAACCATTTCGAATATATGTAGAAGACTGTATAATGTATGGGATTTTTCGATATGAAAAGGAATTTAAAGAAACGTATTATGGTATCCCACATTTTAAATTATATGAACAATATCAAATGATAGATGCTGCTTTATTATCTAATTATCGCAAAATCCATAGTTCCTTTAGAGGGTCGGGACTTCTAACAAATGGTAATGAGTATTTTCTTTATATAGATCTTCATAAGGAGAAGGATATTAAAGAAAGTATCAATTATAAAGATAAAATAATTGATGAGAATACCTTCCAATGGCAAACACCAAATAGTACTAGTCAAAGTTCTGATAGAGGAAAAAATATTATTTATAATAAAGAGAGGCGGATACATTTACATTTATTTATTCGTAAATATAAAGAGATAGATGGGAAAACAGAACCTTATATTTATATAGGGAAAGGGAATACCATAGAATTCGAAGGAGATAAACCAATTACTGTGATTATGGAGTTGGAACATACATTACCAACTAGGATTTATAATGAGTTTGTAGTAAAGGTATAAAAAAATGCTAGGATGAAATCCTAGCATCAGCTTGTTGACAAAAGGAA
>NZ_DCLI01000099.1:0-683 GCF_002320975.1 Clostridium sp. UBA1652 | reverse complement strand
AGGAGTTTGTCGACAGTCTGATGCCAGGATGAAATCCTAGCATTTTTTATTTTTCATTTATTAATGCTGTCATTGCTGGAATATCTGCAGGCGCCCATTTTAATGAATCTAAATTCTCTCTCTCTAACCATACTAGTTTGGAATGTTCACTAGCAGCTGGTGTTCCATCTATGATTTTAGCTTTAATACAAATTAGCGTAATGATAAATGTATCATATTCATGTGTATGTTCATGGAAAAGTTGGTCTGCTTTTATTATACATCCTAATTCTTCCTTAATTTCTCTCTCAAGTGCAGTATAGATATCCTCCCCTTTTTCGACTTTCCCACCAGGGAATTCCCATCTATTTGGAATAGTCATTTGAGGGGAACGAAGTGCACATAATATTTCATTTTGATGGTTTTCAATAATTCCTGCTACTACATTTACTGTTTTTTTCAATTGATGGATTCCTCCTGAAGAATGTTGTTATAAATTAATAATAGCATATAGTTAGGGATAGATAGTAAATCATTCTTCGCTGTTTAAAAAGTTGAATTTATTATCTTTGGGATTGGAACCAAAAATGGTGAAGTAGAATTGCATTTTTATGAGTTGCTTGAAGTGGAGGGGGTGAGACTCCTGTGGGATTAGCGAGACAGTCTGAGACCCTGCAGGCTGAAAGCCGAAGCGGCTCAGCGCG
>NZ_DCLI01000087.1:0-105751 GCF_002320975.1 Clostridium sp. UBA1652 | reverse complement strand
TTTATTAGAATATATATATAATATAAATGTCCAATATTATGAAAACTTTTCTTTACAAAGCATAAGCTATATGATAGAATTTCATAGTAACCGCACATAACAGGTTTTTAATTAAAACAAAGTTAAATCTTTGTACCTAAAATGGCGAGACCGTAATGAGGAGGTGTTTTTAATGTACGCAGTATTAACTACAGGGGGAAAACAATACAGAGTTCAAGAAGGAGACGTTCTATTCGTTGAAAAATTGAATGCTGAAGTTGACTCAACAGTTGAATTTAACGAAATCTTAGTTGTATCTAACAACGGTGAAGTTAAAGTTGGTAAACCAGTGGTTGAAGGTGCAAAGGTTGTAGCTAAAGTATTAGCTCAAGGAAAAGCAAAGAAAGTTGTAGTTTTCAAGTATAAACCAAAAAAAGACTACAGAAGAAAAGCTGGACACAGACAACCTTACACTAAGATCCAAGTTGAAAAGATCGAAGCTTAATTATGATTAAAGTAGTAATTAAATTTCAAGATGATAATATAATTGCAGTTGATATAAAAGGTCATGCTGTTAGAGATGCTGAAGCTGTTATAATAGGTGAAGCTTACGATATGGTATGTAATTCTGTATCTGTACTTTCTCAAAGTTTACTTATAGGCTTAGAGAGTGTATTAAAAATAAATTGTAGTTATGAAATCTATGATGGATACATAAGCTTAGATTTAAGCGATATAGAGAAAGAGGAATTATTAAAGGCACAAGTGCTTTTAAAAACCTTTGAACTTAGCTTAGAAAGTATAATGATATCCTTAGAACAAAGTTTTGGAAAAAATAAACGTGATAAATATATATTTCTTTTAAAAGAGGAGGTGTAACACCATGTTAATAATGAACCTTCAATTGTTTGCTCATAAAAAAGGAGTAGGTAGCTCTAAGAACGGTAGAGATTCTGAATCTAAAAGATTAGGAGTTAAATCAGCAGATGGTCAATTTGTTTTAGCTGGAAACATCATAGTTAGACAAAGAGGAACTAAAATCCATCCAGGTACAAATGTTGGAAGAGGTAAAGATGATACTCTTTTTGCAAAAGCTGATGGACTTGTTAAATTCGAAAGAGTGGGTAAAGATAAGAAAAAAGTTTCTGTTTACCCAGTACAGGTTGAAGAGATAGCTGAATAATTTACTCAGTAGCAAAGCACCCTAAGTTAGGGTGCTTTTTTAAATTTATTACAAAAGTGGCTTAAGAAAAAAATAAGTTATTTGTAACTCTTATGTATTTGCAAAATAAATTTCCATGTTGTAATATTTAAGAGATTAATAAAAAAATACCTGTTAATAATATATATAGAAAATAAGGTAAGGTGATTATATGTTTATAGATACAGCCAAAGTTTTTCTAAAATCTGGTGACGGTGGAAATGGTTCTATATCTTTTAGAAGAGAAAAGTATGTTCCTCTAGGTGGACCAGATGGAGGAGACGGTGGAGATGGCGGAGACATAACATTTGTAGTAGATACCAATATGACTACTCTTTTAGACTTTAAATATAGTAGAAAGTTTATAGCTGAAAGAGGCGTTAATGGTTCGGGCTCTAAATGTTATGGAAAAGATGGAGAGGATTTAATAATTAAGGTTCCAATGGGAACTATTATTAGAGACGTAGAAACTAATAAAATTATGGTAGACCTTTCTCATCCTGGAGATTCTTATAAAATCTGTAGGGGAGGAAAAGGTGGAAAAGGTAATGCTAAATTTGCAACACCTACAAGACAGGCGCCTAACTTTGCAGAACCTGGAATGCCAGGTGAAGAAAGATGGGTATTATTAGAGCTTAAACTTTTAGCAGATGTAGGTTTATTAGGGTTCCCTAATGTAGGAAAATCAACATTGCTTTCAATAGTTTCTAAAGCTAGACCAAAGATAGCTAACTATCATTTCACAACTTTAAAACCTAATTTAGGTGTAGTTAGTGTACCAGGAATAGAACCATTTGTTATGGCAGATATACCAGGTATAATTGAAGGAGCTTCAGAAGGTGTAGGCCTAGGAATAAAATTCTTAAGACACATAGAAAGAACAAGACTACTTATACATGTAGTAGACATATCAGGAGTTGAAGGAAGAAATCCTATGGAAGACTTCCTAAAGATAAATGAAGAACTTAAAAAATATTCTATAAAACTTTGGGATAGACCTCAAATCGTTGTGGCAAACAAAGCAGATATGTTATACGATGAAGAAGTATATACACAGTTTAAACAAAAGCTAAATGAAATGGGATATGATAAAGTATTTAAAATGTCAGCTGCTACTAATACTGGAGTAGAAGAAGTTATAAAAGAAGCTGCAAGAATGCTTCAAAGTATTCCAGTTATGGAACTTGAAATCTCTAAAGAAGACATGTATGTACAAGAGGAAAGAAGATTTACTTATGAGATTAGAGTTGAAGAAGGCGAAGAAAACGAAGATGGTAACAAGGTAAATGTCTATGTAATAGAAGGTAGCTTCGTAGATAGACTATTAACTGCTGTTAATGTTAATGATGCAGACTCGTTAAGATATTTCCATAAAGTTCTGAAAAATAAAGGAATTTTAGATGAACTTAGAGAAATGGGAATAGAGGATGGAGACTTCGTTAGACTTAATGACTTTGAATTTGAATACTTAATGTAATAAGAAGGGATGATTTTATGATAACTAGTAAGCAAAGAGCTTATTTGAGATCTCTTGCAAATAATATAGATCCTATATTCCAAATAGGTAAAAATGGTATAGAAGAAACCTTTATAAAACAGGTTGAAGATGCCTTAGAAGCAAGAGAATTAATAAAGATAAAGGTACTTGAAAACTCAGGATTAGAGACAAGGGAAGCCTCTGACATAATATGTGAAAAAGTAGGATGTGAAGGCGTTCAGGCTATAGGCAGTAAATTGGTACTTTACAAACAAAGTACTAAAAAACCTAAGATAGAGTTAAAGACAAAATAATGAAGAAAATTGGTATATTGGGGGGGACTTTTGATCCTCCTCATAATGGCCATATATATATCGCAGAACAAGCCTACAAAAGATTAAAACTAGACAAAATTATATTTATGCCTGCCGGAAGTCCTCCTCACAAAACTCATAAACAAATTACAGATGAAAATATAAGATATGAAATGGTTAAGCTTATTACGAAAGGTTACCCTTATTTTGATGTAAGTGATTACGAAATAAGCAAGGGTGGATTAAGTTATACTTATCTTACATTAAAACATTTAAATGAAGTAAATAAAGATTGTAAGTTTTATTTCATAGCTGGAGCAGACAGCTTACTTCAGCTAAATAACTGGAGAAATGTACAGGGAATATTGGATAATGCTACCTTAGTGGTGTTTGGTAGACCTGGTTTTCCTAAAGAGAAATTATTAGAAGAGAAAAATAAAGTTGAAGAAAAATACAATCATGAGATTATATATTTGGACTTATTAGAATTAAATATATCGTCTTCTCAAATAAGAGAAGAAATAGAAAAGGGGTTGCCTGTACCTGATGAAGTATTAACAGAAGAGGTAAGGGAGTATATTGGATATATGGGATTATATAAGGAGAGATAATTATGTGGAGTAATGAAGAGATACTACAATATCTTAGAGAGAATTTAAAAGAGAGTAGATATGAACACACACTAGGTGTAGTTAAGACAGCCAAAGCATTAGCAAAAATAAATGGTGTTGATGAAGAAAAAGCAGAACTTGCAGCTTTAATTCATGATAGTGCTAAAAATATGCACATTATTTCTATGAAGAAGATGCTAGAGGAGAATTTTGAGCAAATAGATGATATAGAAGAAAAAACACCTCAGCTTTTACATGGAAAAGTTGCAGCCATTATAGGTAAAAATATAATGGGTATTGAAGATGAAGAGGTTTTAAGTGCAGCTGCTTATCATACAACAGGTAAAAAAAATATGACGCTATTAGAAAAGATAATATATATAGCTGATTATATAGAGCCTAACAGGGTTTATCCTGGCGTTGAAGAGTTAAGAAAATTAACTTTTGAAGACTTGGATAAAGGTGTGATAGTGGGATTAAATAATACCATAAATTATATATTAAAACAAGGTGGACTTATTCATCCTAATACTATAGAGGCTAGGAATTATCTTATCATTAATGGTAAGGGAGGCTTAGAATAGTATGGATAACGGTGAAGAGTATAGAAGCAAAAAGAAAAAAGCCTACTACGAAAAACAAAGAAAAAGACGATTGATGATTATGAGTGGTGTATTGACTGCAATAATAGCAGCAGTTGTTTTTACTGTTATTTACTTTTATAATTTCTTTGGGAAATTTAGTACAGATGGGGTTTCAGTAGCTCCAAATGAAGTAAAGGCAAAAGAACCTGTTAATATACTTGTACTTGGATTAGATATAGGAGATGTTAATCAAAAGGATAATGAAAGTATAAAGAGAACAGATACCATCATGGTGCTTCATTATGAACCTAAAAATAATGCAGCAAGTCTTATTTCAGTTCCTAGAGATATGTTAATAAAGGTTAATAAAAAAAATAATAAGATAAATGCTGCTTACGCTATAGGAGGAGAAAAACTCATACAAAGCGAGGTAGAAAAACTTATAGAAGCAGATATTAACTATATTGTAAAAATAGATTATGAAGGATTTAGAGCTCTGGTAGATGCTGTTGGCGGAGTTGAAATGTATATTGAAAGAAATATGTATTATGATGACGATGCGCAAGATCTTCATATTAGATTCAATAAAGGTGAAACTGTTCTTTTGGATGGTAAAAAGGCAGAAGAATTCTTTAGATGGAGAAAAAACAACGATGGAACAGGTTTTGCAAATGGAGACTTAGATAGAATAGAAAATCAGCATAAGTTCATAAACAAGCTTATAGAAAAATGTACATCACCAGCTATAATTACAAACATAAAAGGAATACTAGATGTATTGCCTGCCTATGTTAAAACTAATATGTCACCAAGTAAGATTATCTCTTATGGTTTAGGGCTTAAAGATTTAGATAAAAGCAACGTAACTACGGCTACTTTACAAGGAGATCTTAAAACTATAGGGGGAGCCTCCTATGTGGTATACAATAGAAATATGAATATTGAAACCCTTGGATTACTGAGTGGATCAGAGTCTAGTAATGGTGCTATAAAGAAGAAAAATTTAAGGATAAATATCTTAAATGGAACTAGAATTACAGGATTAGCATCAAGGATGTCGGAAAATTTAAAAACAAAAGGCTACAGTGCTATAGACACAGGTAATACTCAAGAACGAAGCAAAACTATTATAAAAACTAATAATAAGGAAATTGGAAAACTTATAGTAGATGATTTAGGAACTGGAACTATTCAGGAGTTAGAAGATAATCCTCAAGGATATGATGCAATAATATTAATAGGAAGCGACTATAAAGAATAGATTTATTAAGGAGCAAAAATGAGTAAGATACAAAAGACAGTACCAGCTGAGTATGATAAACGAAAAATTAGAGAATATTTAAAAGAAGATTTGGGTTTATCAACAAGGCTAATAAGAGGGGCTGCTTTAGATAAACGAATATTAGTAAATAAAAAAGCAGTAAAAATGAACTATGTGGTATCAGAAGGTGAACATATAGTGGTTATATTAGATAAAGAAGAGAGTCAGAATATAGAACCGGAAAAAATGGATCTAGATATTGTATATGAAGATGAAGATATAATAGTAATCAATAAAAAGCCATACATGGTTGTGCATCCTACTAAAAGCCACTTTAATGGAACTTTATCTAATGGAGTTATGTATTACTTTAAAGAAACAGGACAAAATTCTATTGTTAGACTTGTGAGCAGACTAGATATGAATACATCAGGGCTTATAATTATTGCTAAAAATCAATTTGCACACATGCAGCTCTCTAAAGAGATGAGAGAAGAGCACTTCCAAAAAAGATATTTAGCTTTAGTTCATGGTAACTTAAAAGAAAGAGAAGGTACCATAAATAAACCTATTTATAGAGAAAGTGATGATGTAATAAAGAGAGTTGTAGACCCTAGAGGGCAGGAAAGTATAACTCACTATAAGGTTTTGGAGAGATATGAAAATGCTGACCTAGTAGAATGTCTTTTAGAAACAGGAAGGACTCATCAGATAAGAGTTCACCTAAGTTATTTAGGAAACCCTATTTATGGAGATTTTCTATATGGGGAAGAGGAAGATGAATTAATACCAAGGCAGGCTCTTCATGCATATGGATTAGATTTTTATAGTCCAAGAACAAGAGAGAAATTAAGTCTAAGAGCAGAAATGCCCGGCGATATGAAAGAACTTATAGAAAAAATTAAAAAATAGAGCATTTGCAAAAAAGCAAATGCTCTATTTTCTCATCTTCTTATTAAATATATTAGGATATTTTGCTTTAAGTTTTTTTCTCTTAATATGATTTTTATATTTGAGAAGAAAAAGAATTCCTAAAAAACTGCCTACTGATAAAATTATAGGAAGTGAATTTTTGTTTAAAATACTTTCTTTTACTGTTGTAGTTACTGGTTTAACTTCTCTATCTTCTCCAGAAGCTAAAGGAAGAGCTATGTAATTTTCGTTGTTTACTTTTACTTCAGAATTTAAAATAACCTCTCCTCTTTTAAAAGAAGTTTTAGATAAATCTTTAGTTTCACTTTCAACTTTAGAGTTTACATTTTTTTCTTGTCCTTTATCAGTAACGTAATAAACATCTTGAGTAGCTAATAAAGGGATTGTAGTATCCTTATCAACTTCATAACTTGAAACTTCTTGACCTTTAGAATAAAGTTTTACTAAGCTGAAATTATTAAATCCATATTCATATAAATCTTTTGCGTTTAGAAAAAAGGAATTTTTAATATCAGAACGCATAAAAGTAGCTATTAATCTTTGACCGTCCTTTTCAGCTACAGAAGTATAAGAATGTTTAGCGTCTATGGTATAGCCAGTTTTACCAGTAAGAGCATAAGGATAATAATACATACTATTTTTTCTTATAAGACTATTTTTGTTATCCGCCCATTTTTTCTCACCATTTATATTAGATGGAGGAAATTCATAAACAGCAGCTTGAGAAATTTCTAAATAATGAGGTGTTTTAGCAGCTTCTCTAGTAATTAAAGCTAAATCATAAGGAGTAGTTTTATGATTTTCATCATAAAGACCAGATGGATTAGTAAAATGGGAGTTATTAGCTCCTATTTCTTTAGCTTTTTTATTCATCATTTCAGCAAAACCTTCCACTGATCCTCCTACATATTCAGCTAAAGCTACAGCACAGTCATTACCTGAAAGTAGAAGCATGGCATGAAGTAAATCATTTACAGTGAAAACTTCTCCCTCAATCAAACCAAGTCTAGTTCCATCAACTGCTGGAGGATTTTTACCTATAGTTACTTTTGCATTTAAATCAGCATTTTCTAAAACAACTAAAGCAGTCATTACTTTTGTAGTTGATGCTGGAGCTAAAGATTCATTAGGGTTTTTTGAGTACAATAGCTTTCCGGTAGCAGCATCCATTAAAACAGCAGCTTCAGAATCAACATTAGGAACTTGAGCGGCTTTTGCAGGATTTCCTAAAAAAATAGTGAAAAAAAACATTAATGCAATAAAATAAACAAATCTTTTCATTTTATCCCCCGTCGGTTAATATCATTTAAAAATAAGTATAACAAATTATTAAACATATTTCTATATTATGTTTAAATTATGTCAATAATCATAAATAAATGAAAGATCTAGTATAAAAGTTGGAGGTCTTATGAGAATTAGAAAAAAAGAAAAGATTATTGGAATAGGAATACTTGTAACTCTATTAGTAGTTATAGGAGGGTTTTATTATTACATAAATAGACCAAAGCCCCTAACTAATGAAGAGATTGAAAATATGTTTGTTGAGGAAAGTACACAAGATAAAGAGGTTAAAACTCAAGAGAAGGTAGCTCAAACTGAAACTATAGTTGTAGAAATAAAAGGGGAAGTTAAAAATCCAGAAGTATACACATTGAAAAAAGGGGCTATAGTAAAAAACTTAATTGAAGAAGCTGGTGGACTTACTGAAAAAGGGGATACCTCAGCCATTAACCTTGCAAAAGAACTCCAAAACCATGAGTGTATAGTTGTTGGGAATATAGATGATAAAAGCGTTCAAGCTCAAAGTGTATCAGTATCCGGAACAGGTGGACAGAGTACTTCTAAAACAGATGGGAAGATTAACTTAAATTCTGCTACTGAAGCCGAATTAGATACTCTTCCAGGAGTAGGTAAGGTTATGGCTGGAAAGATAATTGAATATAGGGAGAAAAATGGTGGCTTTAAAGATATAGAGGAACTTAAAAATATAGATAGGGTTGGAGAAGCTACCTTCGAAAAGCTAAAGGATAAAATAAGTATTTAGAAATAACAAATAATTAATATAAAAAATAGTAGAATATGTATAAATAGTATATTAAAATTATAACTATAATATATAAGGGGGAAGGTTTCATGGATATACTTATTAACGTTGGATTAAGCTTTCTTTTTGGAATAGTTGGAATAGCAATAATGCTTATAGGTTATATACTATTTGATAAAGTTATAAAGGCTGATTTTGATAAAGAATTAGAAAATGGTAACATAGCGGTAGCTATTGTTGTAGCAGGAGTACTTATTGCAATAGGAATAATAGTTTCTCAAGTTATAGCTTAATAAAATCAGCGTATTCTATATAAGAATGCGCTGATTTTATTAAATAAACAATAATATTATCAAGTGTAAACATTTAAATGGTGATAGAAAATTAATAATTATATAAAAATATTAAATAATTCACAAAAAGAGAAAATACCTATTGCATATAGCCTTACTATATATTATAGTTATAAACATAAACTAAATAAAACTTTTTTGTTTCTTATCGTGAGAGGTGGAGGGACTGGCCCTATGAAACCCAGCAACCAACATAAATTCCATTTAATTTATGCATGGTGCTAATTCCTGCAGCTATTTTTTAGCTGATAGATGAGAGGATAGATTTCTAGGGCTGTTATTATCGCGCGGAGTTTATTCTCTAGCGCTTTTTTTATTGCAATCGATGGCTCAAAAGTCGTCGTAGCGATATTTTTCACTTTACCTAGGTATAACAATTTGGAGGAAATAAATGATAGAAATAAAAGGCTTAAGCAAAAGTTTCCATGGAACAGAAGTATTAAAAGATATACACCTTAAAATTCAAGAAGGCGAAATTTATGGGATTATAGGACATTCAGGAGCAGGAAAATCAACTCTCCTAAGATGCATAAATGGACTAGAAACCTATGATTCAGGTAGTTTAGAAGTTATGGGGCAAGAAGTAGCTGAACTATCTCCTAGAGGATTAAGAGAATTCAGAAAAGATTTGGGGATGATATTTCAAGGCTTTAATTTGTTACAAACAAAAACAGTCTTTGATAATGTTGCATTACCTTTAGAAGTATGGGGCTACAATAAGCAAGATATAAAGGAAAAAGTATATAAATTATTAGATTTAGTTGGACTTACAGAAAAAGAAAAAAGTAAGCCAGCAAGTTTAAGCGGTGGTCAAAAGCAAAGAGTAGCAATTGCTAGAGCTTTAGTTTTGGAACCAAAGATACTTTTATGTGATGAAGCAACCTCAGCACTAGATCCTAAAATGACAAAAGATATATTATCTTTATTATTAAAGATAAATAAGGAACTAGGAATAACAATAGTTGTAGTAACACATCAGATGGAAGTTGTTAAAGAAATATGTGAAAAAGTTGCTTTAATTGAAGGTGGGGTAATTAGAGCAGAAGGAAATGCAGAAGAATTATTCTTACGTCCAGGCTTGAGCCTTAAAAAGTTTTTAGGTGATGAGGAAGAAGAAACACTTCCAGAAACAGGAGTAAATATAAGATTATATTTCCCTAAAGATTTAAGTGAGAATTCAATAATAACTGCAATGGCAAGAGAATTAAATATAGACTTCTCAATTGTATGGGGCAAACTTGAAAAGTTTAGAGATGATGTTTTAGGAAGTCTTGTTATAAACATCAAAGAAGAGTATAAAGATATAGCAATAAATTATCTAAAATCTAAAGATATAATCTGGGAGGTGCTATAGGATGTGGAATGATATATTACTTAAAGCTATAAATGAAACGCTAATAATGGTTTTTGTTTCAACATTCTTTGCTGTACTCATAGGATTTATACCAGCGGTAGTATTAATTCTTACTGCACCAGATGGATTAAAGCCAAACAGTATTATATATAAAACTTTAGATGTAATAGTAAATGTCTTAAGAAGTATACCATTCATAATTTTGATGGTAGTAGTTGTTCCTATTACAAAATCAATAGTAGGAACTAGTATAGGAATCAAGGGGGCAATTGTTCCATTAACTATAGCGGCTGCACCTTTTGTAGCTAGAGTACTAGAATCTTCCTTAAGAGAAGTTGATAAGGGAGTAATAGAAGCTGCAAAATCATTTGGAGCCACAAACTCACAAATAATATTTAAAGTTATGCTAAAAGAGGCCATGCCAAGTATAATTTTAGGAATAACACTAACAATAATAAGTATAGTAGGATACTCAGCAATGGCAGGAGCTGTTGGTGGAGGTGGACTTGGAGCTGCAGCAATCCAATATGGATATAACAGATTCCGAGGAGATGTAATGTTTTATACTGTATTAATTTTAATTGTATTTGTTCAAGGATTACAGTCTTTGGGGAATTATATTTATAAAAAGAAAACAAAATAAAAAATTAGGGGGTTCTTAATATGAAAAGAAAAGGATTATTATCAATATTATTAGTAGGGGCATTAGCATTTAGTTTAACTGCATGCGGAAAAAAAGACGATAAAACTATAAAAATAGGTGTTACACCAGTACCACACGAAGAAATAGTTAATGAAATCAAACCATTAGTAGAAGCAAAAGGTTACACACTTGATGTAGTAGAATTTAATGACTATGTTACACCAAACACTGCATTAAATGAAAAAGAATTAGATGCAAACTTCTTCCAACATGTACCTTACTTAGAAAATATGAACAAAGAAAAAGGATTAGATTTAACTTGGGTAGCAAAAATCCATATTGAACCAATGGGTTTATATTCTAAAAAAGTTGCAAAATTTGATGATATAAAAGATGGAGCAAATATAGCTATACCAAATGATGCTTCTAATGGAGCGAGAGCACTTAAATTATTAGCAGATAACGGATTATTCAAAGTTAAAGATGGAGAATTAATAACTCCAAATGATATAACAGAAAATCCTAAAAATATAAAAATTACTGAATTAGATGCAGCTCAACTTCCAAGAACTTTAGATGATGCACAAGTTGATGCAGCTGTTATAAATACAAACTATGCATTAGATGCAGGCTTAAATCCAGTAAAAGATGCTCTTGCTATTGAATCAAAAGATTCACCTTATGCTAACATTTTAGCAGTAAGAAAAGGTGATGAAGAAACAGAAAAAATTAAAGTTTTAAAAGAAGCTTTAACATCTCCAGAAGCTAAAAAATTCATAGAAGAGAAATATGATGGAGCAGTAGTTCCAGCATTTTAATAACTAGAAATACAAAAAGCTATCATGAATTTAATTTGTGCACCTTGTTGCTGTAGAGGCTGCTCCTAAAGCCTCATTAAATTCATTATTTATAAAATATAAGACTGAAACTAGGAACCACTTCTACCGCAACCTTACTGCTGTAGAAGTGGTTCTCAGCTTTATTAAATTCATAGCTTAGTATTATTATGTTTAAAAAAGTTAAACACTTTAATACTGTAGAAGCGCTCCTCAGCTTCATTAGAGTCATTTTAATTGATAATTATGTTTAATAAAAAGTTAAACACCTTGTTGCTGTAGAAGCGTTCCACAGCTTCATTAGAGTCATTTTACTTAAATATTATGTTTAATAAAAAGTAAACACCTTGTTGCTGTAGAGGCTTCTTCTCAAGCCTCATTAGATTCATTAAATACTATGTTTAATAAAAAGTTAAATGTTTAAATGTTTAAAAAGTTAAATGTTTAAAAAGTTAAATGTTTAAAAAGTTAAATGTTTAAAAAGTTAAATGTTTAAAAAGTGTTATTTGAGAGAAGTTAAGGTAATTCTCTATAAAAATGAGCTCTTGATAAGACGTTTAAGATGTTTGAAAAATTTGTGCAGGATATAAAAACGCTAAAGCGGGAATAAAAATAATGTCGAGAGAAATAACATAATATAATTATTAAATAATATTGATTATTAATATCAACTATGATAGAATAAAATCATAGAAATTAAGAAACACGGAGGATTTTAATTATGAAACATGAATTACCAAAACTAAAATATGAATATAACGCGTTAGAGCCATATATAGACGAAACAACAATGACTATACACCATACTAAACATCATGCTACTTATATAAACAATTTAAATGCAGCTTTAGAAAAGTATCCAGATCTTCAAGAGAAATCAGTTGAGGATTTAGTTAAAGATTTAAATGCTGTACCAGAAGATATAAGAACTGCTGTAAGAAATAATGGTGGAGGTCACTATAATCATTCACTTTTCTGGCAACTTATGGGTCCTAATAAAGGTGGTAACCCAACAGGAGATTTAGGAAAAGCTATTGATGATAAATTTGGAAGCTTTGATAAATTTAAAGAGGAATTTGGCAAGGCAGCTGCTACAAGATTTGGTAGTGGATGGGCTTGGTTAATTGTAAATAAAAACAATGAGTTAGAAGTAGTATCAACAGCTAATCAAGATACTCCAGTAAGTGATGGAGCTAAGCCTGTATTAGCATTAGATGTATGGGAACATGCATATTACTTAAAATATCAAAATAGAAGACCAGATTATGTTGGATCTTGGTGGAGCGTAGTTGATTGGGATTACGCAGCAGAATTATATAAAGATGCAATAAAGTAAAGTTATTTCTTCCCCTTAAAAATGTCCCCTTTTACTACCTAAGTGTAAAACTTAGGTAGTTTTTTTATTCTTTAAGAAATTATGTTTTTTAAAGCTTTGGATAACTTAAATTAGATATGAATCTAATAAGTCTGCGTGAAGCTCCTAAAGAATAAAAAAATAAATTGAGCGCCTACCAGTTTTTCCTCACATGCGTTTGGAAAGGCAGATACGCAAAAAAAGTCGACGGCTCATAATCGCCTTGGCGACTTTTTTATTTACATTAAGGTTAACTTTATTTACATAAAAAGCTTTTTATAGTATATTAAAAGAATGTTATGAAGTGGAGGTATAAATATGGACAATAACGAGGGAATTGTTAAGGAAGTTGCTAAAGAAGAAAATAGTAATAAAAAGAATGGTGAAATAGGTTTCTTTGGAAGATTAATAATATCTATAGCAGATCAAACTATAGTGGCATTTTTAGCATTTATATTATTTTTTATAGTTAGTTTAATTTTAAAGGTAATTGGATATAAGATTGTGGTTGAGATAGGGATATATTTCTTCACATATGTTACTTCAAATATACTATATTACACAATTACAAAAAATAGCTTAGGAAGAACATTAGGAGAAAAAATATTTAATGTTCAATAAACTTACGGAGGAAAATCTAATAGATGAAAAAAGGTAGTGAAATAACCTTAACGATAGAAAAAACTGAATTCCCATCTAAAGGAATTGGATACTTAGAAGGAAAAAAGATATATTCTAAAAATTCTTTTCCAGGCCAAGTGATTAGGGGAAAAGTTACCAAAAAGAAACAAGAGTATGGAGAAATAAAACCTCTAGAGGTTGTTGAGAAGGCATCTTATGAAATTGATGCTAGATGTTCGGTATTCAATATTTGTGGAGGTTGTTCTTCACAAAATCTTAATTATGAAAAGCAATTAGAGCTTAAAAAGGAAGAAGTTAAAGAATTGTTCCTTGATGCAGAAGTTGACATGGGGGATTTCTTAGGAATAGAAGGAAGTCCAGATCAATGGAAATACAGAAACAAAATGGAGTTTACCTTTGGTGATGAGGAAAAAGGGGGAGAACTAACCCTTGGAATGCATATAAAAGGAAAACCATTTGGAATTGTAAATGTAGATGTTTGTGAGATAGTTGATGAGGATTTTAGAGAGATTTTAAAAGCAACAGTTGAATATTTTAGAGGAAAAGACCTTCCTTATTATAGAGTAATGAAAAGAGAAGGATATCTAAGACATCTTGTAATAAGAAAAGCTTTTGAAACTGAAGAAATAATGGTTAACTTAGTTACAACAACTCAAATAGATTTTTCTTTAGATGAGTATGTTGAACTTATAAAATCATTAAATTATAAAGGTAAATTAAAATCAGTACTTCATACAGAAAATGACTCTTTCTCTGATGCAGTTATACCTGAAAAAGTTAATTTATTGTATGGAGAAGACCATATAACAGAAAATCTTTTAGGGCTTAAGTTTAAAATATCACCTTTTTCATTTTTCCAAACTAACTCCAAAGGAGCTGAGAAGTTATATTCTCTAGTGAGAGATTTTATGGGAAGTGGAGAAGATAAAGTAGTTTTTGATCTATATTGTGGTACAGGAACTATAGGTCAGATAACAGCTCCTAAAGCTAAAAAGGTTAGAGGAATAGAGCTAATCGAAGAAGCTGTAGTTGCTGCTAATGAGAATGCTAAACTAAATGGACTAGATAACTGTGAGTTTATAGCTGGAGATGTAGCTAAAGTAATAACACAGTTAAAAGATAAACCAGATATAATAATATTAGATCCTCCAAGAAGTGGAGTACATCCTGTTGCACTTAAATATGTAGTGGATTTTAAAGCTCAGGATATTATATATGTAAGTTGTAATCCTAAGACATTGGTTGATGACTTAAAGTACTTAATAGCTTCTGGATATAAAGTTCAAAAGACTTTATGTATGGATATGTTTCCTAACACGCCACACTGCGAAACTATAGTGAAGCTATCTAGGTAAAATCAAGGGTTAAAAGAAATTTAATATATTAAAAATGTTGATTTACTACTAATTTGCTACCAATGATTTGAGATTGGTAGCAAATTATTTTTTTGCTACTAAAGATTCAAAGATATTAACAGTATCGTTTTTCATCTTCTGAGTTACATGAACATAGGTGTCCATGGTAGTAGCTAATTTAGAATGACCTAATCTCTTTTGAACGTCTTTCATGTTGGCACCATTCTCCAGTAGTAAGGTAGCATGAGTATGCCTTAAAGCATGAAAATTAAAATCTATACCTAAGTCATAATTAACAACTCTACTCAAATATTTAAGTGAGTTTGTGGATATAAGTTCACCATTCTCTTTAGTACTTAATAAATCAATTGCTGAATAAACTCTTTTGCCAAACTTATATGTAGCCTTAGAGTAGTATTCTCCATAACGTAATTTATTCTCTTTTTGCCATACAATGTGTTTTTTTAGTATATCTATAAGCGTAGCACCTATTGATATTGTCCTAAAAGAACTCTCGGTTTTTGGGGTGTCAAAACACCATTCAAACTCATCATTTAATAAATTCTTTTCTACTTTTAATGTTCTATTAACAAGATCTATGTTATCCCAGGTAAGTGCACATACTTCTGAAGCCCTTAAACCAGTATGAAAAGCTATTTGTACTGGAAGAAAGAAGTTAGATCCTTTAGGGAATCTATCAAGTATTGTGTTAACCTGCTCTATAGTTAATACCTTTATTTTTTCATCTGTCTTATTTAACTTAAATTTAGGCATTGAAACATAATTCATAGGATTTTCTTTTAGATGGCCGTATGGATAGACTGCAAGTTTTAAAGATCCAGATAAAACACCATAGAAATTAGTTACTGTGTTCTTTGTATAACCTTCAAGTTTTTTACTGTTTAAGAATTCTTGAAGAGTTGATGGGTCCAAAGAGTTCAATTTATGCTTACCAAACTTAGGAATTATATGAGAATCAACTATCTGTTTGTATTCATTGTATGTTCTATGTTTTAAGTTGACTTTTACATATTGGTCAAGCCAAAAGTTAAAATAATCACTAACACTTATGTTACTTAAAGCTGTAGACCTTCCTGTGTTTTCATACTCGGTCATAGCCTTTCTAAGAGCTTTTTCAGCTTCTACCTTAGTCTTACCACCTACTCGGCATATCTTCTTGTATTTCCCGTCTACCTTACTTGTATTGAAGTAATAGTACCACTTATCAGCACGTTTATATACTCCAGGCATTTATATCACACTCCTTTATTTTTATAAAGGGTTCGTCGCAAAGAAGAACCCAGATTATACAGAATAAAATTTAGAAATACCTTTGGATTTTGTAGTTATTTTCCTTTAAGCGCATTTTCAATAATAGTTAGCTGTTCTTTTTGCAATTCAATAATTTTTTTTTGGTTTATAATCAAGTCGCGTGCTTCTTCATTTAATTCCTCTAAAGAGTTTATTTTGGCTACTAATTCATTTATTTGAGGCTCGTAATAGTTTTCGATGAAACTGGAAACTAAATCTATACCATATTCGAGAGCTTCATTTGTCAAATTAATTAAATCTTCTTTTGTGAAATTGTCAAAATTATCAATATATGCAGGTACCTTTAAAGTAAAAGGATTGATTTTTGCCAAATCGTTTATAAAATCTTGTTTATCTTTTGATGACATATTCTCAAATGCTGAAGTATTTAGATTTAATCCATGGGGAGCAAGCATTTTTTTTATATCATCTGCAGATAATTTATCATAATATTTTTTATTGATAGAATCTGTTAATGAAGTAGTTACTGTATCATAAAATAATTTAATGTCTTCTGTATCCTTTCCTGAAGCAGATAATAGTTTTATTGAAGCTATATTTAAAGCTCTAGATATTTTGACTAAAGTAAATTCATCAGGAACTCTTTTATCTAGCTCATATTGAGAAATAGCTTGCTCTGATAAATCAACTTTTTGTGCTAATTCTTTAATTGTAAGTCCAAGCTCCTTGCGCCTTTTTCTAATAACATTACCTAAAGTGAGATTTTCTTCCATGATGCACCTCCATAAGTATATTTTATGTTAGTTATAAGAAAAAGTAAACAATTGATTATAAAAACTAAACAAATGAGTTGACATCTACTCAAATGAGGAGTAAGCTTTAAATATAAACTAAACAACTGAGTAGGAGGTGGTGAAATGTTAAAAATTGATAGAGACAAGTTTTTAATTGCAATTGCAAGAGCCGAAATAACAACAACTGAGTTAAAAGCCAAGTCAAATGTAGGGAGAAATACAATATCTAATATTATTAATGGAAAGGTATATGTAAGACCTGTAATAATTGGTAAACTTGCTAATGCATTAAATGTATCAGTAGAAGATTTAGTAGTATTTGAAAATTAGTTTTGTTTTTAATAATAAAAATAAGTGAAATTATTAGAGCGAAGATTTAGTTAGATAATTAAAATTTGTCCTAAAATAATATATAGGGTTTTTTAAAACTTTATTAGAAAACACTCTTTTCGACTATAGACAACTCAGTGAAGCTTTAAAATGGAGCAAATCCATAATCATAAAATAAATTAGCTGACCAATTAAATTCAAGAGTGGGGGATGTTAAAAATGAGTAAAAATGTAAAAGAAGTTACGCAGTTATTATGTACAGTTGAGGAGACTTCTAAGATATTAAAAACCAATACTAATACAATATATAAGCTTATCAGAGAGGGGAGATTGAAAGCATTGAAGCTTGGGAGATTAAAGGTACCTATATTTGAGATCGAGCGATTTTTACATGATAACTTAGGTGAAGATTTATCAGAGTATATATGTTAAGTGGGTGAGAGTTTGAACCCAATAGAATATTCTATAAGAAAAAAATATAGATACACAGCATTAAATTACGTATTTGATGTCTATATGGAGTGTGAGTATAGAGCTAATCTAACCCAAGAGATATTTGAGGAATTGGAACCTGGTGAATTTAGGTTTGATTATGAAAGTTGGAGTGCAAGATTAGGAATATCTAAAAAGCAATTAGAAAGAGCAATAAAGGAATTAACTACGAAAAGTGAAGTAATAATGCAAACTGAAAAAGGGAAAAGGGGCACTTGTAGCAAGTATTTTTTAGCTAGATTTCAGGAGAAGAAAAAAGAGAAGAGTAAAGAGGGGAATAAGAGAACATTAGGAGAAGAGTTAAGCGTTGATAACTCTAAACTTATAGTCACTTTAGGAGAAGAAAAAGGGAGTGATAAAGAGAGGAAAAAAGAGAAGAAAAAGGAGCAATCATCTCAATATAATAATCTCAATATAGAATCTAATAATATATATATGTCTGTTTTTGATTATTGGAATGAGAAAAACATAAAGAGACATAGGGTTTTAAACAATGATATTAAGAAAGCTATAGATAAGGCATTAAAGATAAAAGTTGAGGATGAATTTATAAAGGAGGCTGATATAAAGAGTGCAATAGATAACTACAAAGAGGTTTTAGATAGTGACTATTTCTTTAACTACAAATGGGGACTAGCTGAATTTCTCACTAGAAAACAAAAGGATAGTAGCGCAAACCAACTTGTATTGTTTTTAGACAATGGAGCAACTTATGAGAATTATAAAAGACAGTGTAAGAAGCCACTGGACAAACCTCAGGAACAGGTAATATACAAAACAAAAGTAAATAATGAAAAAGTATAGGGGGAACGCTATGTACTTTGATGTTGAACTAGAGAAGAACTTATTAGGAGCTATCTTATTCAGTAATGAGTTGATGGATGAGCTCAGAGTTAAGCCGATACAAATTTATAATAACAAAAACAGAAAATGTCTTGAAGTAATGTGTAGTCTTCATAGTGAGAATAAAGAGATTAATTATGTGACACTTGCAGAAGCTTTAAAGGGTATATGGACCATTACAGAAATTGCTTATCTAACAGACAATGGCTCACTTTATTTAGGATCATTTAACAGTATACAGGATAAAATAATAAGCCTATATGAGAAAACTGCAACCAATAATGCTTTAGTTAAAGGAATTGAAATGTTAAGTGAAGGAAAAGAACCTGTACATGTTTTAACAGTGATCAATGACTGTTTTAGTAAAGATATAGATGATAGCACAAGCAGTATAAAACATATAAGTGAATTTGTAGAAGATGCTTTAGTGACAATAGAAAATGCCTATGCAGGTGGTAGCAAAATAACTGGTATGGAAACTGGATTTAAGCTTTTAGATGATACCTTAAATGGTATAGAGAAAGGAAAGTATATAATAATCGGCGCAAGACCAGGCGTAGGTAAATCCGCGATGGCTCTGGAAATGGCCAAAAGGTTATCAAGAAAAAACACAGTTTTAGTATTCAGTCTTGAGATGCAAGGAGAAGAAAATGCCCAAAGGTTATTAAGTAATGAGGCTAGACTTCCTATGATGAATGTAAAACGTGGGAACTTAATGCCAGAATCATTTTCTAATCTTATTAATAAAGCGGCAGTATTAGAAAAACTTAATCTAAGCGTTGATGAAACAGAAGGTTTAACCATTGAAGAACTTGAAAGAAGGGCAAGAAGATTTAGAAAATCTAATGGATTAGATGTTATAGTAATTGACTATTTAACACTACTAAATGCAGAAGCTAAATTTAATGGAGTTAGAGAGAAGGTAAATTATATATCTACAAAGATAAGGCAACTGGCGAAATCATTAAATGTAGCAGTAATAGTCTTATCACAGCTTAAAAGAGAAGCAGAAAGTAATTCAAATAATGATACTCCTAAGCCTGTTACAATGGCTGATATAAGGGAGAGTGGCAATATAGAGCAGGATGCACACGTAATTCTATTACTTCAAGAGAAGATATCAGTGGATCCTAGCAATAAGGATAAGTTGTTAGTATATGTGGCTAAGAACAGGGGTGGACAAAAAGGAGAGACAATAGAGTTTAACTATTACAAGAGAACACAAATAATTGATGAAATAAACTAATGGAGGAATGGAAGTGAATAGAGAAGATTTAAGAAAAGTTGAGTGGAAAGAAAAAGTAGCTCCTATATATGACAATAGTGAACTATCTAGCGAGTATAAACAGATAAATAATACAGGGTATTTTCATATGTGGATTAAGGATAAGATAGTTTATTTAGATGGTGCTGAAGAAGTGAGAGTTAACGCTTTAGTAGAAAAAGAAAGTGGTGAAATGGTCTATGTCAATTCTACTGATATAAGATTTTGTGAAACCTGCATATAACGGGTATAGCGTATGAGCAATGAGAAAGAATTAAAGGTTGTAATTCTAAGAGTAAAAGATAAGTATCTAAAGTGCAATGACTTAAACTTAAAGAAACTTATGGGGAAAATTATTGCAGGAGATATAAGTATAAATAATAGAAACATGTAGAACAATAAGGTAAAAGTTGATGGTTTTGGATACAAAAATTATATAAGAAAGGGTAGGTGTATTTTATGAATCAAATAGTAACTGAGAGTAATGAAGGCTTAATTAAGAGTATAAAGCTTCTTTGTGGAGATGATTTAAGTAGGGGGAATATAGAGAATGTAATAAGTAATATTAAGCGTGTACAGAGATGCCTTGATGAAAGTGAATGGGTTCAAGAAATGATTAGAAATAATGCTTCAGCAAATGAAATAGCTGATGAAATAATAATAAGAATGAAGTATATTATGGAACAGAAAAAGTTGAAAGAGCAGAACGCTAAAGAATATCAACTTAATTAATATTTATGTGGAGGTTAAAATATGAATTTAAGAGAAATAAGGGAATCTAAGGGATTTGATCTAGTATATGTTTCAAAAATGACAGGCGTTACTAAAGGGATTTTAAAGAAGTTTGAAGATGGACAATATGATTTAAAACTAAGTGAGGCTAAAAGTATAGCTAGGTTCTTTAAGATAAATATATACAGCTTAATTGGCAAAGAAACATCAAGTAATGCTAGCTTTAATGTCAAATTTGAAAAGAATCTATTAAAGCTTAGGAGAAAAGCCATGATGTTTAGAAATAATGAATTTGCTAGTTCAATAGGAATTTCAACAAAGATTTTAGGAGAAATTGAGAATAGAGATTATGACATAAGAATTAGTCTATTATTTAAAATATGTGAAAGTTTAAAACTAGATATAGAAGAAGTACTAATATGTGCTTGATTCAATATATGTAGCTAAAAGCAGTAAATTAAGACTTGAAAACTGAAGTGCAATATACGCACATTAGGGATAGAAAAGATTAATAGGCAGTGTAATGCTAAAAAATTAGGAGGAAAAGAAGATGATTAAACAAAGTCAAATATTTAAATATAAGAATAAAATTTTTGTATTAGCAGAACATGATAGTGATTTTGAAGGGTATTCATTTAGTTTTAAAAATATAAGAATAATAAGCGTTAATGGAAAACTAGCTAAATGGAAAAAACAATTATGGCTCCATAAATTCATTAAAGCAGAACTGAGAGGACAACGTAGTGGATGTCTAAGATAACAGTAATTATGATAAGAAATAAAAATGATCAGAAGAAGTTTTTAAAAGACAGTAAAAATAATATAAAAAAATAAAAGCCCATTTCCAAAGGAAATAGACTAAGTCTCGCAACTTTAGTTTATCCTTTGGAGATATAAATGTCAAGGAGGATACTTATGGCGGTAGCTATATTACAAGCATATTTAGATTACTGTAAAGAAAATAATGTTATTCCAAATGTAGTTGAGCTTAATGAATGGAAGAAGAAATATAATCATAGATAGTTAATTGATAATGTAGGAATCTTCTACATTAAGAAGTAAAAAGTCAGGTGTAGTTTTTTCTACACCTGAAGTACACTTATAATTCTCAAATAAGGAGAAAATACAATGGAAAAAATATATACAAAAGGAATAGATGAATCAATTTCATATAAATTAATTTTAGATAAATTTTTAGTACAAGTTATCAAGGAATATAAAAAGAGAATTTATCCAAGGATTCATAGGAAGTTACTTATCAGGGATGTAGTAATAGTAGCTGATAAGTTAACAAGACCTACTATAGGAAGATATAAAGCTATTGAAAGTGAGGAATATGACTATACTCATAAGATTACGGTGAGCACAAGCCTTTTAGATAGCTATTTATATACGCGTTCACGAAAAACATACTACAAGAACATGATAAAAGATACTATAGCACATGAAATCTTGCACGCAATTGTTAAAGAAAAATATGAGCGCTTTTTTAAAACATCATTAAATGATGGCAGTCCTATATTCCTTAGTCTACTTACGTTTTTTAATGTACCTAGCGGTCATAGAGCTATGGGAAGTTTTATGAGAACTGAGTTATATAAAAGAGTAAAAGAATTTAATAGCTTTGATGAGCTTGATGATTTTATATTCCTAAAGTTAATGGAGTACAAAGATATGTTTAGAGAATTAGAAAAAATAGGAGATGAAAAAAAGGAAATCATTTATTTAAATGACTTTATTTTTTCTAGTGGTGAAGTAACAGGAATAAAGGGATACAGTACTATTACTGGAGAAGACAATGGAGTAAGATGTAAAGCTAGTATTTTTGAGATAGGACCATATACTGAGATATCAGATATAAGAAAACTTGTAATTAAAAAAATTAAAGCAAATAGTTTTGAGAATAAGATTATAACAATTGATAAAAAGAGTGCTTTAAAAGTGCAGCATATGGACGTATAGAAAAAGGAGAATAATATGATAAATACTAATAAACATAAACTATATTTAAAAGCTTTTGATGATGCCTTAATAGCTTATGAAGAAGCTTTTAAAGATAATAAGAAAGACCTCAAGGAGATTATAAGGAAAATAATTGTATATGGAGTTAAATCAATAATTACTAAAGAACAAGATGATTCTCAGTCAGAATTGAATTTTATTATGGCAGACGGAATAACTCAATTGATGGGATCTCTAACTCCTGGAGAATTTATTTCACTTTATCCTATTAAAAAAGAATATGACGGAGATAAATCGGGCTTCAAAGATTATTACTATACCAAGGCCTATATGGACACTTTAAATGCTGATGAGCCAATAGGACAAGAAATAATAAATCTTTTATGGGAATACCACAATATAGAAATAAAATTATTTAATGTTAAGTTGCTTGGATACATGAGTGATGTTAGGGTTCTAAATGGGGGAAGAAGTTTAGAGCAAGAATTCGCAGGTGATATGGGATTAAAAACTATTAGGATGTATAAAGGTAACAATGGAAAACAATTTATGATTAATGAAAATGGTAAGTCAGTAAAGATAAATAATAGACCAAGCTATATAAAAATAATTAAGTAAATTAGAAAGGATGAGATAACATGGATAATTTAGAAAGTACATTTAAAGATTTCGATTACTTCTTTGCAAACTTTGCATCAGAAAAATTAATAAATAAATTTGCTCAACAATTTAAACAGAAATTAATTGATAAATCAAGGGGAGGAAAACTGGACCTTGAGGATCCTGGAAATATGAGTTTTGTATTAGGTGAGTTTTTTATAAGTACAATAATGGCTAATAGAGAAATGCTAGCTTTATATCATAATTGGTTAGTAAATAACTTTGAGATAAAACCGAAGGAAGATTAAGGACAAGGTACTGGAGGTATGAATGGAGAAAGTTTTAAAAAAAGAAATAGAAAACAAGTTATGTACCTATTTTATTAAAGATAAGGTTATATGCAACTTGAAAAAGGAAATAACATTACTTGAAAAGCACATTGAAGATATCAGAAATGAAATAGAGAAAAATAGAAAGTCTATAGATAATTCAGATGCATATAAAATATACACCAGTAATTATCAAGAGCAAACTATATTAAATATAATAGCTAAAAAGGAAGAAGAAATAGCCAGTAAGATATCTAAAATAAGTGATATTCAGGAAACAATAAGAAAGATGGAAGCAGATTGTGAGAAGGTTAAATATAGTTTAGAAAAACTTGAACTAGATAATAAGGAGTATATGGAACTTCTTAAGCTAAAGTATGGTGTTCCTAGGCATAATGAGCAGCAGATAGCTTTTAAGCTTCATTGTAGCCAATCCACAGTAAACAGGATGAAAGATAGCTTGTTAAAACATATAAGCTTGGAACAATGAATAAATAGTAATAGAAGGATGTGTAAATATAGGTGCACATCCTTCTTTAGTAATTTAAATTAAGTAAAGTTCTAATAGTAGATTTATCATTAGTTTAATTCCTTTAATGCTTGTCTAACTGCTTCTTGTCCAAATTTCTTGATTAACACCTCTGCAAAAACTTCTGAAGCTCTTCTATTAAATTCCTTTTTACCTTCTTTGCTTAGTTCTACAATGCTGACTTTAATTTTTCTCTTCATAATTCCTCCAAGGGGATATTGTTGATTTCACAATTTTTTTGCAGCTTCTTTCACTCCTTCTACTCCAAATTTTTTTATAGCTATTTGAGCTATAGCTTCAGCAAGTCCTCTGTAAATTTCATCCTCACTTTTGTATGTGTAACTTATAATTACTTTAATTTCTCTTTTATTAATAGAAATCAACCCCTTTATGACATTATATGTAAAATAATACCATTTAAAGTGAGAGTTGAAAACACTAAACTACATAAATTTATGAATAAAACATGAATAATATCCGAATAAAATAAGATGTTATATTTGCTATACTTAATATATAGTAATTGTGATATTTCATGTCCAGTTTTAAGATATAGGTTGACTATACCCAAAACGAGGTGATTTCAGTGATTGATAAAGAAAAAATTAAAGAATTATACATAAATGGATATAATGCAGTTGAGATTGCTAAGTCAACTAATAATAAAATAGATGCTGTTAGAAAGTGTATACAAAGAAATTTTGAGCATTTAAAATATAGCCATGAAGTAGCGATAACACGAAGAAAAGAAGAAGTAAGGGCAGTTAATTACGGATCTAAAAGATATCTTAGCGATAGAGCGTTTATATTGAAAAATAGGTCTATATATAAAACATTACCTAATGGAGATATCGTCCTTAATAAAGAAGTAGCTGGAATAGTTACATGGGATACTCCAAAAAGATTAGTAAATGAAAATAAGAGTATTATATGAGGCACTCATTAGTTTGAGTGTCTTTATTATTGTTTATAAGGAGGGGGAGTGGCATGGAGTATATAACATATCTATGTAAAACTTGTAGAAAAGAATTTATATTACCTACAGATGAATTAGAATCTAATACAAGAAAGGGACTGTATATTTCATGTTGTTACTGTGGGGATAAGAGTGTAAGGAAGGTTAGTGAAACAGATAGTATAAAAGAGTGCATGAAGGAACGAAAATATATGAGAAATAAGCATGGAGCATTAATGCAAAGATAGAAGGATTTTAGAACCTTTTTATGGAATTATATCTATAGAAAGGTGGTGTTGTTGATGGATAAAGAAAAAATAGAGAAAAAACTTATATATTTAAGAGAACAAAAGGAAAATCCTACAGGGAATTATAGAAAATATTTAGTTAGAACTTACATGTATATATTAGAAGATTCCAAGGTTGATAATAGGGGCTGGAGCAAAACAACTCTTAACAAAATGGTTGAATATGTATATGAAGATAATCCTGATCATATGGCTAGAGAAATGGTTGTTGAGTATAAGAATACTCTTAGGGACTTGGGTTATATAAGAAATGCTAAAGAGGATGGAGAATGGCATACATATATAATCAAAGAACTTGATTTTTAAAATGATTATATGTATCGGAGGCAAGATATGGATATAAAAGATAGAGTTTTAATAAAGTATATAGATAGAAAAATTAATAATAAGCCACCTAGTACATACAAGGAATTGAAAGAAAAACTAGAAGAAAAATATACAAAATATAATGATGAGAATTTAATTGAAGAATATAATCACTTAAAATATCAGAAAATAGCTGAGGAATCAATGAATTCAGAGAATAAACCGTTAGGAATTGTAGCTGTAATTTCTGTAATAGTATCATTGGTAGCTATTTTTTATGAATCTAACAAACCAATATTAGAAAAAGGTACCTTTGTATCTATTTTAATAATTATGCTTTCATATGTACTCTTTATAAACATTAGAATAGATAATAAAGCTAAAAATCTTGTTTATTATAGTTTAGCAATAGAGGTAATGGAAAAAGTACTTAAAAATAAAAATTTATTAAAAGAGTCCTAGTAGGGCTCTTTTTCTATTTGGGAAATTAAGGAGGTGAGTCTATTGGCAAAATCTAAATGGGAAGACATCAAAGATAAACTAATACTTATTGAGGGGTGGGCACGTGATGGGCTCACTGATGAACAAATAGCTAATAATTTGGGAATAGGTAAGACAGCTTTTTATAAATATAAAAAGGAACATGTGAACTTTGCGAACGCCTTAAAAAAGGGAAAAGAAGTTATTGATTTTGAAGTAGAGAGCTCACTTCTTAAAAGAGCGTTAGGATATGAATATACAGAAGTAACTAAAGAGAGAATTATGAGGAAGGATGAAAAAGGACAACCAATAACTGATATTCATGGTTTTCCTTGCTATGATATGGTGGTCACTAAGACAGTTAAGAAAGAAGTTGTACCAGATACTACCGCACAAATCTTCTGGCTTAAGAATAGAAGACCTGATAAGTGGAGAGATAAGCAAGAAATGCAGCATAGTGGAGATATGGGATTGAATATAGTTGTTGACTATGGTGATGACGATGAAGGCAGTTAAAGTTCAATTCAATGCTATCTTTAGAGAATTTAATAAGTGTAAAAAGAGATACAGACTTGCTAAAGGTTCAGCAGGTTCCGGAAAGTCCGTTAATATAGCTCAAGACTTTATTTTAAAACTTGCGGATATTAAATATAAAGGAGCTAATCTACTTGTAGTTAGAAAGATTGAATCAAGTAATAAGGACTCAACATTTGCTGAGTTACAAGCAGCTATATATAAAATATATGGTGAAAATACGCCTATGTATTGGGATATTAAAGAGAACCCATTAGAAATAACAAGTAGAGTAACTGGAAATAAGATAATATTTCGTGGTATGGCTGATGCAAGGCAAAGGGAAAAGGTTAAGTCTATAACATTTAAACAAGGAAAATTAACATGGATATGGATCGAAGAATCTACAGAACTATTTGAATCTGATATAGATATCTTAGATGATAGACTTAGAGGAGAATTATCCTTTAACTCTAATTTGTATTATCAAATTACTTTTTCATTTAATCCTGTGTCAGCTTCACATTTTATAAAGGCTAAATACTTTGATATACAGAACCAGGATATATTTACTCATCAAAGTACATACAAAGAGAACAGATTTATAGATGATGCTTATTCAAGACGTATGGAGATGAGAAAAGAAAGAGATCCAGAAGGTTATAGAGTATATGGTTTAGGTGAATGGGGAGAAACTGGTGGATTAATATTAACCAAGTATAAGGTCCATGACTTTGATATAAACCCTCAATTCTTTGATAATATGGTAAACTCTCAAGACTTTGGTTTCAATCATGCTAACTGTATAGGAGAGATTGGATTTAAGGATGGAGATTTATATGTATGTAGGGAAATATACGTATTTGAGAAGGATACTGAAGAAATTATAACACTTGCAAATACTAAGAACTTTAATAAGAGTCTAACAATGCATTGTGATAGTGCTGAACCAGATAGGATAAAGATGTGGAAGAAAGCAGGATATAGAGCTAGAGGAGTAAAGAAGGAGTCAGGAAGTGTCAAGGCTCAAATAGATTATCTAAAACAAAGAACCATACACATACATCCTTCATGTGTAAATACAATAAAAGAAATTCAACAATGGAAATGGAAGAAAGACGAGAAAACAAATACGTATCTAGATGAACCTGTAGAGTTTATGGATGATGCTATGGCAATGCTCAGATATAGTGTTGAAGATATAAGAAGAAATAGAAAATGGTTAGTTTAAGGAGGTGGTATAAATGCTGTTAGATATATTATCAGACAATGAGATTATAGCTGCCAAAGCATTAGAGAAAGCATTAGCTAAAGATAGAATATCAGATAAGAAAAAGAAAGCCAGGGAAGGGTTAGCTTATTACAAAGGTGAGCATGAGATCCTAAACTATAGGCTTTTTTATTTTGATTCAAATGGAGTACTTAAAGAAGATAAATATAAAAGTAATATAAAGATACAACATCAATTTCATACTGAATTAGTAGATCAGAAGGTTCAGTACTTATTGTCCAATCCCTTGGAGGTAATAACTAAAGATGAAAAGTTCCAGGAGTATTTAAAAGAGTATATTAATGAGCAATTTCAAGAGTTATTACAGGATATTGTAGAAGGTGCAGCTAATAAGTCGTATGAGTACGTATATGCTTATAAAGATTCAACTGGAAAATTATCATTTCAAGTAGCTGATTCATTAGGGATAATACCTATTTATGATGAAGCAGATAACTATAGTTTAAAGGCAATAGTTAGATATTATGATATTACTGTATATGATGATAATCTAAAGGAATTGACTATTACTAAAGTTGAAGTATGGACAGATACACATACAACTTACTATATACAAAGAAAAGATAAATCAGGTTATGAAATTGATAAAGGGATACAGCTAAATCCTAAACCACATATAGTCTTAGAAGATGATACAGCTATATATGATGGGGGAGGACTTGGATATATACCTTTCTTTAGGTTAGATAATAATAAGTACCAAAAGACAGATTTAGAGCCTATAAAAGCTTTAGTAGACGATTATGATTTAATGGCATGTGGTTTATCAAATAATCTTCAAGACTTTCAGGAAGCTATATATGTTGTTAAAGGATATCCAGGAGATAGTTTGGATGAGCTTACACAAAATCTAAAGACCAAGAAAACAATAGGAGTAGACGGTGATAACGGAGGTCTAGAAGTAAAGACTATAGACATTCCGGTAGAAGCTAGAAAGGCTAAAATAGCATTAGATAAAGAAGCTATATATAAATTTGGTATGGGATTTGATTCATCTCAAGTAGGGGATGGCAATATAACCAATATAGTTATTAAATCAAGGTATTCTTTATTAGATTTAAAGTGTAATAAGGCTGAAACAAGATTAAGAACATTAGTAAGACAGCTACTTAGAATAATAGTAGATGATATTAATTCAAGGTATGGTACTTCTTATAATCACCAGGATATTGAGATTAATATTGTAAGAGAAACTATGGTAAATGAGGATTCTGTAGTAGCTAATGCAAAAATTGAAGCAGAAACTCAAACAGCTTTGATAAATAATGTTTTATTAGCTGGGAATACAATTAGTAATGATACTAAGCTTAAACTTATATGTGAGATATTAGAACTTGATTATGAAGAAGAAAAGAAAGCTTTAGAAGAACAAGGCCCATATGTAGATATGAATAAACTTAGTGATGAATTAATATCTAAAGCTAATAATTCCGGTGGTGATGTAGTTGAGTAAGTATTATGATGAGCTCGTAAATCTAGCCGAAAAAGACGAAGAAAAAATAAAGAAGACACTTATTCAAAACTACGTACAATCCATAGCTGAGATGAAAAAGAAAATAAAAGATTATACTCAGACTAATGAAGCTCTAAGCTTTGCTAAACAGATGGAGCTTAAAAGATATGATTCTTTGATAGAGCAAATGAATTCTATATTAAAAGGTTTATATGATAATAACTATAATGCAATAGTGGACTATGATATTACTAATTTTGATAGAGAGTATTTTGGAGTATTTTATCAAGCTGAAAATATAGGTAAAGTAAACCTTCAATTTAGCCTTTTAAACGAAGATTATATAAGACAGGCAATAGAAGCACCAATAGAAGGTTTAAAGCTATCAGAAAGGCTATATGATAAGAATTTGAATGATATGAAGCTAAGGGTTAAAGGTGCGGTTACTCAAGGATTGATTAACTCAAATGGATATGCTTCAATAGCTGAAAATATTTCAAGTATAGGGTGGACAGACTTCAATCATGCACTTACTATAGCAAGAACTGAAGGTGGAAGAATTAAGTCTTTAGGTAGGCAGCAAGGTCAACAGGAAGCAGTAAATAAAGGTGTAGATTTACAAAAGAAATGGTTATCTACTCTTGATAAAAAGACTAGACACTCACATCAAAAATTAGACGGTCAAATTGTAGCTATAGATGAAGAGTTTGAAATCAATGGACATAAAGCTCCTCAACCTAGATTATTTGGAGTAGCCAGTGAAGATATTAACTGTAGATGTGATACTGTAACATTAGTTGAGGGTATCTCATCACGCTTAAGACGAGATAATATAACAAAAGATACAGTTACTTATAAGAACTATGAGAACTGGTATAAAAACAGAGTAGAGCCTAAAAAATAGGCTTTTTATTTTTGCTCTTTTTACACGTTTGCAGAGCATAAAGAACAAAGAACTCTTAACAGGGACAGACCTGTATAAAAATGTATTGGAGGAATAGAAAGATGGAATGGTTAAGAAAATTATTAGAAGGCGCAACAATAGCAGATGGGAAGTTAGATATAGAAGCTTTAATGACTTCTATAAATACTGAATTTCCTAAAAATGCGGTACCAAAAGATAAATATAATGACATTAGCGGTGAACTTAAAACAGCTAATGCTACTATCAAGGATCTAAAGAAAAATAACTCGGATAATGAAACACTACAGAATACAATTAAGGAACACGAGACGACAATAGCCACTTTAAAGGCTGATTCAACAAAGAGAGAAAAAGAGTATTCAGTTAAAGGTGCTTTAGAGAAAGCTGGAGCTACTGACATAGAGTATTTACTGTACAAGCTTGGCGGAGTAGATAAACTTGAAGTAGATTCAGAAGGTAAGATAAAAGATTTAGATAATAAAATAAAGGATTTACAAGCTACTAATGCTACATTCTTTAAAACTATAGAAAGTAATGAAAATAAACCTAAGGTAATAGAAAACAAGTTACCTGGAGGAGAGCAAACAAAATCATTTACTAAAGATGAAGTTGCCAAAATGTCTCCACAAGAGATTAATGCAAACTGGGATGTAATAAAAACAATAGATTTAAGTAAATAAGAGAGGATGATGTTAAATGTCAGTATCAAATTTTATACCAACAATATGGGAAGCTAGATTAGTAGAGAACTATCACAAAACATCTATAGCAGATGTTATTACAACTCCACCAACCAAAATAGAAGGGAACAAGCTTGTATTTAATAATGTAGGTGCTGTAGCTATTAAAGATTATATAGGAGCTGTTGAATGGGATGAATTAGACACCCCTAAAGTAGAAATAAACATGAATCAAAAGAAGTATTGGGCAATAAAGCTCGATGATGTAGATGCTATTCAAGCTGCTGGAGATTTAGTAGATGCTCATACAGCTGAAGCATCAGCAACACTAAATGAGGTTATAGATACTTATGTTTTATCACAAATGGCAACAGGAGCAGGTAAGAAACTTGGTGCTAAAACAGTGAATAAAACTAATGCTTATGATCTAATTGTAGATATGGGAACAGAATTAAATAAGAAAAAAGCACCTAAGATTAATAGATATGTAGTTATTAACTCAGACTATTTAGGACTATTATCAAAGGATGATAGATTTACTAAGCAACCTATAATACTTCAAAATGGAGTAGTTGAAGGTCAAGTTATAAATGGATTCCAAGTAGTAGTTTCTGAAGAAGTTCCAGTTGCATCAGGAGCAGCGACTATAATAGGCCTTTATAAAGGAGCTACAGGACATGGTAAGCAGCTACAAGAAACAGAAGCCTTAAGATTACAAGATGCTTTTGCAGATGGTATGAGGGGACTTTGTGTTCATGGAACTGGGGTTATTAAAGCGGATGGATTAGTAACAGCAGTGGTTACTATAGAAGTTGAAGGAGCATAGAACTAGGGGAAATCTCTAGTTCTTTTTAGGTGGTGATAACTTGATAATCACTTTGGATAAAGCTAAACAACTATTAGGAATAAGTGATACTTCTAAGGACTTTGAGATAGAAGAAAAGCTTAAAGGGTTAGAAATAACAGTAAGAAACTTAACTAATAATAAATTCTTAGATATCAGGGTTAGAAGTCATAGAAAGCTTGTATTTGGTTCTGATAATAAAACTATAACTGGAGATAATTTTCTTAAGTTAGGCTTTAGACCAGGAGATTCTATAGATATAGATGATTGTTTATTAAACAAAGGGATATTTACTGTAGAAGCTGTTACTGATAGTTCTATAACAGTAAATGAAGATATATTAGATGAAGAAAATATAAGCCTTATAACTAAGATAGTATACCCTTATGACATTGTACAAGGAGTAATTAAGCTTATTAATTATGACTTTAAAATGTCAGATAAAATAGGAGTAAAGCAAGAATCTATATCCAGATATTCAGTTACTTATTATGATGTAAATTCAACTGAAAGTATAGAAGGTTATCCGGCCACTCTTATGAAATTTTTAAATAAGTATAAGAAGTTGAGGTGGTCTTAATGGATACTTCAAAATGTCCTGAATACTCAGTTATGGGAGTAATACAAACTGATAATGAAATAGGTGGATTTGTAGAGACACAAGAAGAATTATTCAAAGTTAAAGGGTTTTTAGATCTATTAACAGGAGATGAAAAGACAACTAATAATGCTTTTATGGAAGAATCAACTCATATTCTATTAATGAATTATAGAGCTGGGATAAAGGCTAAAGAGAATTGGTTAGTTGATGAGATAGGTAATAGATATGATATTACTCTTGTAGATGATCCTATGAACTTCCACAGGCATTTAGAGATTTACTTAAAGTTTGTAGGTGATAAAATATGACTTTTGTAAATAATTCTAAAGCATGCAAAGAAGCCATAAGAAAAGCTCAAGTTAAATGGTTATATGCAGCAGGTGAGCTATTAGTAAGTACTATAAGACCTTTAATACCAGTAATGACTTCTAATCTTAAAACTTCACTTGATTATGTGGTAGATGAAGATAAGATGACATTAACAGTAGGTGTAGGTGAAGAATACGCCGTGTATGTTGAGTTTGGAACTGGTGAATTTGCAGAGAATGGACAAGGGCGTAAAGGTGGATGGACCTATAAAGATCCTATAACAGGTGAAACAGTATTTACATGGGGGCAGTACCCACAACCATATATGAGACCAGGTTATAGGAATCAGAAAAAGAATATAGAAGTTTTACTCGCAAAATATTTAAAAGAGCTTGGGACTTCAGCTAAAATAACCATGAAGAAGGTGAAGAAATGATACCTTTTTTACAAGAATTAAATAAAGAGTTTAAGAAGGTATGTACGGAAAGTTATCTTGAATATAATACAGCTAAAGCAGTGACATACCCATACCTAACATATACCCTTTCTAGTGAAGATTTAGAGCACCAGGAAGGGTTTTATGTTGATGTAGATATATTTGATAACTGTGGTTCAAATACAGTAAATTTGGAGCAATTAACACATAGTCTTAAGCAGCATTTCAAAAGCAATGCTATCCTTACAGATGATTTGTTAATCCAATTTGAATATCAAACAGCTAGGAACATTCCTACTATGTCAGAAGTAATAAAAAGAAGATCTGTACAGTTATATTGTAAAGTAGATTGGAGGTAATAATATGCCAGAAGCAGTAAAAACAAATGGATATAGTGCCAATACTCCTAAGTATTATCTTTTAAATGCTGGAGCTATATTCAAGAATGTTGCATATAATGCAACTAGTCATAAGTATGAAGGGGATGCAATAGGAGCAACTACAGAAGGTGCTAAACTTAGTATTGCAATGACATTAAGACAACCGGAAGTTGATGGACTTTTAGTTAAAGTTAAAGGAAATGATGTATTTGAAAGTGTTGAAGCAACTCTTGAATGTACCTTGAAGGAATGGAAAAAAGAGAATTTAGCAAATGCTTTATTTGCAGATGTAACAACAGGAGATGGAACTACAGCACCTACTGGATATAAGATAATTAAGGGAAGAAATGTGATACTAGATAGTGACTATATAACAAATATAGCCTATGTAGGTAAAATATCAGGAGAAAATGAACCTGTAATTATATTCTTAAAGAATGCATTAAATACAGCAGGGTTATCTATAGAAACAGCTGATAAAGGTGAAGCTGGAATACCTTGCAAGTTTGAAGCTAGAGCAGATGCAGATAAACCAGAAGATTATAATAGCATATGGGAAATAGTATACCCAGAAACAACACCTTAAGCTAGGAGAAATCCTAGTTTTTATTTTTAGGAGGATTTAGTTATGGAAGAAGAAAAGTTAGAAATGAGAAAACTTACAGGACAAGATTTATTTCCTATGCTCAAGATTTTGAGTAAGGTAAAAGTAAAAGATATGGTAATGGAGTTTATTAAGAAAAGAGAAGAGTTTATTAAAAATGCTAAAGAGTATACAGAAAAAGAGCAAATGCAAATAGGTATGGAGCTATTTGGAGAGATAATTAACACAACTCTTGCTAATTTAGAACTAGCTAAAGATGATATCAATAAGCTTCTAGCTAACCTATGCAAAGTAGAAATATTTGAAATTGAAAAACTCAATATGATTGAATATACAGAATTAATTTTAGGCTTTTTTGAAAAGGATGAATTAGCCGATTTTTTCAAATGTATTTCTTCATCCAAAAAGTTAAGGAATTTAATATAAAGGATTTACTATTTAAAAGATACTCCAATGTTAATGAGCTCTTAGGAACTTTTAATGATTTTAAGGATCTTAAGGAGTACCTAGAAAATCTTTTAAATAAATCCATGGACGAAGAAATGTATGAGTACTATATTCATAAATCAATTCTAAGTGACGTTAGTTTTGAGGACTTTAAAAATAGTGTTATGCAGCGAGTTAAAGCAAGCCAAATGACAGATAAAGAAGTAGATTTAATTATGAATGATGCGTTCCAATACATTGAACCAAGGAGGTGAGAATAGATATGGCTATGATGGATTTATTTACTATGGCTGGTCAAATTGTTACTAATGCAGATGATGCAAACAAAGATATTGATAGTGTAACAAATAAAGCAGAAGAATCCGAAAATCGTATGGTAAAGGCATTTAAAGGCATAGGAGCAGCTGTAATAGCTGCATTTGCAGTAGATAAGATAATTAGTTTTGGTAAAACCATGGTAGAAACAAGTGCTAAATTACAAGCTCTAGACTCACAATTCGAACAAACATTTAAAGACAATCAAGGGCAAGCTATGGATATGATTAATAATCAAGTGCAAGACCAAGGGATTCATGTAGATAGGCTTAGAGGTGCATGGAGCTCATTCTATGGAACGTTTAGAGGGAATGGAGCAGATGCAAACCAATCACTAGAACTTACTAGCAAATACATGACATTGGCTGGAGATGCCTCTGCCTACTATGATACATCTTTAGAAGATGTTACTGGACGATTAAAGTCTCTAGTAATGGGAAATTTTGAAGCTGGTGATGCAATAGGTATTAATATAAATGCCACTAAGATGGATACTATAGCTAAAAGAGAATATGGTAAGGCGTGGCAGAATCTTAGTGATACAGAAAAAGAATATTTACTTATAGATACTGTAGGGAAAATATATGATAGTAATGGTGCTATGGGACAAGCGAGTAGAGAAGCTGATGGGTACGAGAATGTAATGGGAAATTTAAATGCTGCATGGGATAGATTTCTTCAAGTTTTAGGTTCACCACTTCTTGGGGGTGTTGTTTTAGTAATACAAGGAATAACTGATGCTCTTACTAAACTAACTGAATATATAAAAGAGAATGAAACATTATTTCAATCAGTTGCAGCGTTTGTTGGGATTCTAACTTTGGGGATTATAGCATATACAATATCTATGAATTCAGCAGCCATAGCTACATTTTTAATGACAGCAGCAACAACTGGTTTTGGAGCTGTAATGGCATTTATTACTTCGCCAATAGGAATTGTAACGTTAGCATTAGCATTATTAGTTGCAGCAGGAATAGCCCTTTATAAGAATTGGGATTGGGTTAAAGAGAAGGCCCTTGAAATATGGGGTTCTATCAAAGAATATGTATCTAATAAGCTTTCAGAAGCTGGAGAAGCTATAGATGGTCTTAAAACAACAGTAAATAATGTATTTAGTTCTTTGCTTGACATAATGACTCAACCATTTAGAGATGCCTATGATTTTATAATGGGAATAGCAGATAAAATAAAAGAATCAATAAATAAGATGTTTGATGTTAAGATAAAACTACCACATTTTAAGCTAGATGGTGAATTTAGTTTAATGCCGCCTAGAGTACCTAAACTGGGTGTAGAATGGTATGCGGATGGCGGCATAATGACTAAGCCGGGTATATTTGGGGTTAATCCAAGCACAGGTAAACTAATGGCAGGAGGGGAACCTTCTACAGGAGGTGAAGCTATTATGCCTTTAAATAAGCTTCCTGAGATTATAGCTGAAGCTATGAGGAGAGCTGGGTTTGGCAGTCAATTAGTACAAGTGGTACTTCCAGATGGAAGAATCTTAGCTGAGCTAGTAGCAGAGAATCAGGATGTTGTAGATAGGTATAATAATAGAGGGTTATAGGAGGGAACTATGAAAGCTACAAGTATAATATTTAATAACAGAGATTCGGTAGAAGATTTTGGTTTGTATTTAGCTGAAAGCCCTTCTATTCCTTTAAGCATAGAAGAAACTGAGAGTATAGTTGTTGAAGGTAGAAGTGGAACATTAACTAGAAAACTTGGAACATATAAAGATAAAAAGATTAGGTGTAAATTTAGATTATTATCAAAGGAAGATTTCACAAGAAAAGTTGATAGAATAATAGAATGGTTAAATATCATTGAAGATAGCGATTTAATATTTGAATTTGATAATGAGGTAAAATATAAAGTTAAAGTAGTTAATTGCAGTGAAGATATACAAAAGCAATTAAATTTTTATGGAGATTTTGATGTTGAGTTTGTTTGCGATCCTTTTAAATATCCTATTTATAATGATATTATAACAACTAACCAAAAGAATACTGTTTTATATAACAATGGCACATATAAAAGCGAACCGTATATAAAAATGATTGGTAGTGGAAATATAACTATTTCTGTAAATGGGAAGACCACAATAATAAATAATGTGAGTGAGTACATAGAATTAGATTCTATGTATTTTTTATGTAAAAAAGGATTAACAAATGAAATGCTCAAGATGAATGGAGATTTTCCTATATTTGAAGTTGGAAACAACACTATATCAATAACGGGAAATGTTACAAGTGTAGAAATCAATATGAGAACTAGGTTTCTATAGTGGGGTGAGAAAATGATTAAGATTTATGATAGATTTTCAACTAAAAATACTGTTCTTTATACTAATGGATTAGCAGCATTAGATAATATTTGTATAAGTGCTGAAATAACTGAAAAAGTTAATGGAGAATATGGATTTAGTGCTACCTTCCTATTAGATAAAGAAAATAATAAACATGAATATATAGATGAAGAAGCAATATTAAAAGTTCCGGATGTATATGGAGATGAAATATTTAGGATACAAACAGTAGATAAGAACACTCCAGGTAGAATTCAGATATATGCTAGACATATCTCATATGACACTAAGAACTTATTTTTAGAAGATGTAAGACCTACTGAACTTAATGGAGCTACTTTTCTAAATTGGATATTTACTAGGACCACAACAAGTCATGAATTCAGTTATTCAAGTGATATTACTAAGACAGTAACATCGTATTTTATGAATAAGAATTTGTATGAAGCTTTATTTACTTTAGATAATTCATTCTTAAGTAGATTAGGTGGAGAAGCAGCAAGAAGACAATATAGTATTGCTATAAATAATAAGATAGGTTCTAATACTGGTGTAACTATTAGATCAAGAAAGAATCTAACTGGATTCAAAAGATTTACAGATATAGATACGGTAGTAACTAGGATATATCCTAAAGGTAAAGAAGGACTATCTATACCTAGTAAATATGTGGATTCTCAGTATATAAATAATTATCCAAATATAAAGAGCCAAGAAGTTACCTTTAATAATATTGGTGTTGATGAAGAGAATGGCATTAC
The DNA here is from genome assembly GCF_002320975.1 of Clostridium sp. UBA1652. Lineage (NCBI taxonomy): Bacteria > Bacillati > Bacillota > Clostridia > Eubacteriales > Clostridiaceae > Clostridium > Clostridium sp. UBA1652. The sequence continues at coordinate 67,738 of NZ_DCLI01000087.1, read as the reverse complement.
TGAAGCTATGGCCAGACAACAGTTAATAGAAGCAGCTGAAGCTATGTTTCATGAGCAGCAAGTTGATTTACTTAAAGCCGAATATAAAATAACCTTTGCTAGTCTAGAAAAAACAGAGGAATATAAAAACTTTGCACTATTAGAGAGAATATGGCTTGGTGATACAGTTAATATATATGAGGAAAACTTTAAGATAAATGTATCAGTAAGAGTAATAGAGAGAAAGTGGAATGTTTTAAAGCAAATTCATAACACGATAACATTATCTAATATAGCAGAAAAATCTATGTCAAATTTAAATAAAATAATATCTTTATTAAACTCTATAGTAGACCCTCAGACAGGGTTCTTACAGCAGGCTAAGGATAATGCAACTAAACTTATTCAGAACGGTATAGTAAACTCCTACGTCCTTGTAAGGAAGAATGAAATACTTATAATGGATAAGCCTAGCATTGAAGAAGCAGTTAAAATATGGCGGTGGAATGTTAATGGGCTTGGATATAGCTCTACGGGGTATAATGGTACCTTTGGACTTGCTATGACTATGGATGGGGCTATAGTAGCTGATTTTATAAACACAGGTACATTGAATGCTAATTTAATAAAAGCTGGAGTTATCTCTTCTTTAGATGGAAGTTTTACAATGAATCTATCTACTGGAGTAGTTTCTTTTAGTAAAGGATTAATACAAGGATTAAATTCAAACTGGGATTTGAGCACAGGAATATTTTCAACTCAAAAAACAGATAGTAGCGGAACATATCAGCTTAAACTTGGAAATGGTGGATTAACTTCTGATTATTATTTAGATATAATGTCTAAGTTAAGAGTTATGTTTGGCTATCAAGGTTCAACTATAAGTAATAGTAATTTATTCTATGCATATGAAAATGGGTGTGTTATTTCTGCCAATAGCGGATATATACAACTTCAAACATTTAATGGTGATGATATTGACTTAGTATGTGCAGGTGGGGGAGCTGTAAATGTAAGTGGAGATTTAGAAGTTACAGGAAATAAAAACTGCATTCAATTAACTAAAGAGTACGGAAGAGTTCCTTTTTATAGTACAGAAGATATAAACTCTCTATTAACAAGAACGCCTATAAATGAAATATATGAAACACAACTTTATGATACTGGCAAATATAAATGCATAGTTCCTATAAGCCAATTTATGCGTGAATGTATAAATACTGATTTAGATTACAATGTATGGTTTAGCAAATTAGGGCCAGGTGATATTTGGATTTCAAATACTTATCCTGGTTATTTTGTTATTGAAAGTGATAGACCAGTGAAATTTAAATACAAGCTTGAAGGCATGAGAAGAAACTTTGAAAATATGACAGAAGAAAACTATCTTAACAAACTTTGCAGGATAAACAAACTATAATATTGAGGTGTAAGATGGATGAACTTATTAAAGAAGCTGCTAGCCAAGGTTTTGGGTATGCGCTTTTTGTCTTTTTATTATTATATGTACTAAAGACTACTGGAGATAGAGAAAAAAGATACCAGGATCTCTTAGATAAATTAACAGAAAAGTTCAGTATAATTGAGGATATTAAATCAGATGTAAAAGAAGTAAAAGAACATATTTTTAAGAAATAATTATATGGAGGTTTACAAATGGAAGAATTAAAGTCTTTATTACAAGTGAAGAAGTTAATATCAATACTATTAACTATAGTATTTTGTATATTAAGTATTAAAGGAAAAGTTACTTCAGAGCAATTTCTAACTATTTTTAGCTTAGTAATAGCATTCTATTTTGGTCAATCTACAGCAAGACAAGCAACTAAACAATAATAAATAGATTCATAAATATTCGTTTGAAATGAATTATATACAAAATCTTAAAAACGCCACTATGGCGCTTTGTATTTTTTAATAAAGTACGAAACGCCATAGTGGCGTTTTTTGTTTATCCAAGTTAAATCAAGGCTTTCAAGAGTTAAAAATGGTGAATAAAAAAACTCTCATGGAACATGATAAATTATTTTTGGATTTTATAGAAAAGAAAAGTGATATTTATACAAATTATTAAACTACATAGAAATGGAAATGTTTTATTGTTACAATTAAATTACAAATTATGTGAAAAAATATTTAAATTAAGGTATGGGAGGGGAAGAAATAATAATGAAGATAATAGAGTTAAATCCAGAACGTAGAGAAGCAGCAGAACAAAAATTAGCTGAGATACTTGTAGGAATGTACTTAAAAAGTTTATGGCTTAATAAAATAAATAGTAAATGTAAAGGTGATAAAAAACCTTAATTACTTAACAAAAGAAGCTTATATTATAAAGAAGATTAATATAAAAAGCTCCTGTATCAAAAATATACAGGAGCTAAGCTCAATGTTTTTACAAGTAAAAATGGACCACTCGTTACGCCTTATTCAGATAAGATTATTAGTAAAAGCAGTACAATAATTGATATGGAACATTCTATATAATATATGCAGTTTAAGATATTATTGCTACATATAAACAAGGAGAATATTTATATACAAAATTAAATAAATTATGTTAATATTTACTTATAATAACAGATTCTTGCTAATATTAGGAGATAGAATATGATTGAGAAAAAGGTTAATTTACTAATCAGTATTATAAAAAATGACGAAGAAAAGTTATTATTAGTTGTAGATTTATTAGAGTCTTGCTCCAAGTATTCTTCAAGTGTGACGATGTTAGCTTTATTTTCAATGATAGGTAAAGTTAAATGTAAAAGTATAGAAGAGTATAGAGAAGAGATGAAAAAATTAGACTTCATTAGAAGAGTTAATCATCAGTCATTAATATCACTAATTAAAGCGGTTGATAGATTATGCATTCAAAATCAAGTGCCTGAAATATATGGGAAAAATTACGATGAAAGAAAGGAAATAGCTATTTTTGCACATGAATTAACAAATGAGTACTTCCTTATTGGAATAAACAAAAAACAATAATTGGAGGATGGATGTGGGAGAGAATAATTCATATTTATTACATTGTACAACAAGTCTTTTAGCTAACATATATCATTTATCTGAAAATGAATATATTCGAAAGAGCATTGAACGGAGAGCCTCTTATGAATACACTAATGAAATCATTGAACTATCTTATAATGAAATTGGAAATATTATAAGGAAGACAGATAATAATATTAAAACTGTAAAATGGGAGAGGTTCGAACAAGCGAGTTCATTAAAAATAATAGATAATGAGTTGAAAGAATTATTGATAGATTTAACGAGACTACGGAATAAAACAGTTCATACTAATATGAAAATTAATAAAAATTTACTGGTTTTTCATAGACTAATAAATTATATAACAATAGGATACGCAGTTTTCAATATTAGTACATATATAGACTTTCTATCTTTTAGTAATTTTAGAAGTCATAAAAAACAAAATAATGTACTGTATATAGACAAAAAATACATAGAAGAAGAGCTGATTAAAAATATAATAGATAAGGATATTGTTTATAAGTCAATTAACAAATTAGCTAAAGATAAAAGCTTTAGAAATATAAAAATTGATTTTAACCAATATACAAACTTATTTTCATAGAATGCGGAAAGGGGGTATTGAATGTTTGTAGTTTCCATACTAATGATTTTAGGTGGTGTAGTGGGTATAGTAGTAGGGCTTATTAGAGCTATAATTAAAAGAAAAGTGCAAAAATCAATTTTAATCTTTGTTTTAATAGCTGTAATAGGATTAATAATTTTTGGAATCTCTATACCAAAGACTAAAGATTATCAAGTTATAGTCAATGGTACTGATGTATCTATAAAATATAAAGTTACACGCCTATTAACTGAGGATAGTATAATAACAGATTCTTTAAATAAATTTAGAGATATTATAGAGAAAGAAGAACTAAAGAAATATGAATTAGTAACTTATAATGTATCAGCCGATAATTCAGATAAAAAAGAAGTAGTAGCTATTAATTTAGTTTTTGAGGGCAGCAAATTATCTAACGATTTAAATGATAGTCAGTTATTAAATGCAGCTCAAAGTATTGGTTCAGATCCTATATTAAGAGATAAAATAGAAGGGTTGAAGAAATAGATAAACATTATGCATAAAGAAGAATTATAAACTAGTATAGAAGACTCCTTAATTGGAGTTTTTTTCATATAGAAAATCACATGAAAAATTTAATAATGATATAAATATGTACAGTCTCTAAAGTGTAAAAGTAACTACTTAATAGAACTTATAGCTAAATAATAAAGAATATAGTTTAAGCTATAACTCATAAAAAATGCAATTACAAGGAATGTTAGTTAAATAAAGGAATTTATCTCTTTTTGTAGAATTAACTTATAAAAGGAGATGGTATTTATGGATTTAAGTAAAAAAGAGAGGTTAATACTATGGAATCAATATGAGATATTAAAAGCCTTGTATCCAGAGAATAAAGACGTGTATGATGTTGATCAAAAGATAGTTCTTAGTGGATATAAACATAATTACGATGAATTAATCTCAGGAATGTTTGATGAAACGCCAGAAGATGTTTCAAAATTTGTTATTGATGTTTTTTCTATGTTTAGATCTCTTATTGGCTCTTATAAAAATCTAAAAAGAGAAGAGAAAGAAGAGATTAAAAATGAGAAGATATTATTTAAAGGATATGATGGTAATGATGAGTTAGATTACTATGATTATTCAAAGTTCTTCTTAGATGATTTTGATAAATTCGGAGAAATAAAAGCAATGAAGGATTTTGAATATAATTCACATTGTGCTATGGTTGGAAGATACTCTGAGATGTTAAGAAAATGGAAAGAGGTTAGAATTTCCAAATATGATGATTTAACATTAGAGCAAATAAAATATATTACTGAGGAATATTAGTAATTGAGTAATTAAAGAAATTTCATACAGGAGATTCAATATCTCCTCTATTGTACACATTAACAGGGGTTATAACTGGAGTAATATACTCTCTATTTACATTAATATAACCACCATTTTCAAGTGAATCGATGATGCTATTAATGTCTTCGAATTTAAGTTCTTTAATTAGTAAATTTACAGCCGCTAATTCTTTGTCACTTTTTTCAAAATGATTTTTTATTTGGGCTAATATAAGTAGAGATTTATCATCTAACATAACAATCACCTCTTTTTTACAATATATCACTATATTGAGGTATATATGTAAAATGTATATAGCAAAAAAGTTGATAAAAATACGTTTAATGATAATTTGATAGTAAAAAGTTGGAGTTTTAATAATAAACCCAATATTTTAAAATGATATTAGTTTGAATTACGTCATTTTACTTTTTTAGTATTAAAAGTTAATGGTTAGAGTAAAGAGAGGAGGGGATAATAATGACAAATTTACTTGATTATAATGATTCAAAAGCAATCATCAATTCTAATAATGGAGCTAATAGAAGTTTCGGAAATATAGAGAAATTAATTGATGTGTCTAAGGTAAAGAAATGCTATGTAAAAAACATATTTAATAAAGTATCTCCGAAAGAAATGTACATGCTCACAGAAGACAAGATTATAATAAGTTCTTTTAACCCATTAAGTTTGACTGTATATAGATTACAAGAAATCAAAAACGTGAAAGTCAATTTTCAAGGGCAGTATGAAGTTTCATTAAATATAGTGCTAAAAGATGGTATAGTAATAGAATTTAATAATGTTAAAGATTCTAAAGAAGATTGGCAAAGCGACTATTTTGATTATATTATTGATATAGCTAATTTTTTAATGAATTAAATTTAATAATTTTAATGAGAATCTAGTAAAATATTTTTTGATTATGAAAATTTATTTTAACTCAATATTTTATAATCGAGACACTTGAAAAAGTGTCTTTTTATTTTTATATACAATAAAGAACGTAAGTATATAGCATATATTTGAGAGATATTGTATAATTAGTCAATATGGAGGGTGATTATGGTATATATAATAAATAAATCATTGATTATAGTAGCAACACTTTTATCAAGTATATAGGTAAAATAAAAGTACTTTTTTAATTTTAAGATAAAGAATATTGGGTAGACATTTTAATTCTATATGTTAGGAGTTGTTATTTTTGGATAGGGAAAGACTAAATTTAGCATATGATAGTATTTTAATTAATACAAAAATTAAAAGTAAGAAATTAATATTTTTTAGATTCATCAAGATGATTCCATTTTATATTATGAGTGTAACTCTTTTATACATGGGCTATGTGATACTTAAAATGGGATGGTTAGGTGAAGATAAATCTATAGAAATCAAACTAGCCGCAATTTCTGCTTATTTTGGAATTGCTGCAATTATGTTTGTAGTTCTTCAAATGAGTATAGATATGGTTATAAAACATGACCATGGAGAGGATATTAGTAAATATCTATATATAAACAATAAATTTCTCATATTAAAAGAATCTGGGCTTTTAGATGAAGAAAAACTAATAGAACTATATAAATCCAATTGGGAAATATATGTACAAGAGAAATTTAATAAAAATGAGAATAGTGAGATTAGTAGGATGCTAGATAGTTATGACAATATAATGAATGATATAAGAACTGATGAATTAAAAAAGAAAATTAGAGATAATATATTGGGAAAATAAACCAAATATAAAGAATTTATTTTAAGGAAGGGATAAACTATGTATACTGTGAATTATTTAAAAGTGAGAGAAGAATATAAGCCAATAATAAACACAATATTATCATTAAAGAAGAATGGAAACATACATGGATTACATAATTTCGTTAATAACATGGAGGAATTTCAATATGGTTTTACATTAATATTATATTACATAGGGATGTTAGGTGTCGAAAGCGGTTCGACTAAAGAAGAATATCTGAGAATGAATATAGATAGCATTAAAAGAATCAACAGAGAATATTGCAAATTTTTTGAAGCAAGATATGATGTTTTAGAAAAGAACTTGTACAAAGGATTAGATATATTCAGCGAAATGTAAGCAATGGCTAAGTATAGTTAGTAGTAACACTACCAATTTGCTACTAATGAGTAGACAATCAACACAATTTATTATTTGAAGCACTTACTTTAATGTAGGTGTTTTTTATTTTGATCTAAGAGTTGTAAATCCTCAAAATATAGATATTTGGCAGATGAATTATGGAGAGATATTATTGGGGGTATGTGAGAGCATATCCTTTTTTATAAAAATTTATATAAGTATGAATATTAGTTGGTGATAACGCGAATACTTTTCTCGTATTAGTATGTATTAGGTGGTAAGAGATATGGATAGAAATGATTTTGTTAAGATGTTTTGGAGAACTGATGTTGAGATGTTTTTAAGTAAATGGTTTATAGCTTTAGATTTTATTAGCGAAAGCAAGTTTGATAAAAGTAAAATTGGTATTAAAAACAATAATAAATTAGCTAAAGAATTAAGTTCATTTGAACTCTCTTTAATTATGTATGATATAATAGATAATCCTATTGAACAATTAATTTCGGCAGCTTTAGTGATAAGTATATATAGTTCTTTAGAAAAATGTATATTAACATTAATACCTGCGATTGAAAATAAAAGTAAAATTAAATATTCAAAATATAATGATAATCAGAAGGACCGTAGATTATCTGGTATGGATAAATTAATAAAATATATAGAAGATTTTTCAAACATAAAATTTGATAAGGAATTATCTAAAGACATAGATGTAATCAGGGTATTAAGAAATGAAATAGTTCATAATAGTTCAAGAATATCAAATAGAAAGATGGAATTTTATAGAAGCAATAAACACATATTTAATAAATATGCTGTTATAGAAAAAGGAACTGATGGAGAAGTTTTTTTAGGAGAAGATTTAAAGCATATAAATAATATATTTAAAACTATTGAACCATTCTTGATGAATACATTAGACCAAGAAATATTTATTTAAGTAAATATTTAAACTATACTATTGAACCATTCTTGGAGAGCACTTACTTTATGTAGGTGTTTTTTTGCTTTTTTAAAGATTTGTAAACAAATATAAAATCATATAAGTTTGTGAGTGAATGTATTTTTATGTTAGAATACACGTAGAAAAGTATGGAAAAGTATAGAAAAATATACTATAATTTAATAAAAGAAGTTTTGATGCAAGTAAAATACTAATAAGAACAGATTTCCATATTAGAATTTCTAATTTAAAAAGTTCAATACTTGGAAATTTTAAGAGGATAATAATGGAGAAGTAAAATTCAAAATTTATTTGATTAGAAAGAGTAATTAAATTTTGAAGTCAATATTTTTATATTTAACATAAAATACAAAATGATAAATGGACAAGCTAAAATTAAAATAAATGAATTTTTATTGAAAAAATTGGTAATAGTATAGATAGGATTGAATAGAATGGGTAGTGAGATTATAAATTTTGAGGCTTATCATGGTACTAATAAGAGTTCATCAGAAAGTATTATGAAATCTAAATACTACATACCTAGTAATAAAGATAACGAATGGCTAGGATCAGGTGTATATTTTTTTATTGATAATAAAACAGAGAAGTCAATAGAAAATAGCATAAAATGGGCGGTAAATTTTAAAGGTTTTAAAAATTATGCAGTTATAAAAAACAATATAGAAGTTGATAAAGATAAAGCAATGGATCTCAATAATGAAGATTGGCAAGATATATTTGAAGCTTATAAGATTGAAAAAATAAAAGATTATAAAAAAAGAGGAATACAATGTAATATGAACGTAAAACAATTAGATTGTATGACCATAAATGATATTTGTAATGAAATGAAATTAGATATTGTATACCAACAAAGGTATATAGAATTAGGACAAAGGGATAAAGGAAATAAACTAATAGCTTCCAATATACCTAATTGTAGAATAATGAGCGTAAGAAAGCCTGAAATTATAGATAAAAACTCTATGTATATAATTGAGGAGGGAGAAGCATGAATAAAGAACAAATACTAAAAAGATTGGTAGAAAGTTTAGGTGAAAAATCGGATCAAGAAGTTTTAGGGGAGTTAGGAAATCTAAATATTGAGTATTACTATAATCCTCAAACAGAAGGACAAATTTTTTTATACAATGATTTATATGAAGATATTTTGAACTTCTCTCAATCAGAGATAGAAATTCCATCAATAGAGATAGAATATGAGAATACGTTAGTAATTAATAGGTTAAGTTCAACACCAAGTTTAGATTTGAAAAGTGATATGATTTTTTGGGGAGGTCTTGCATCGTGATTGGACAAGATAATTCTTGTAAGTTAATTTTACATAAAGTTTATGCTGAAAATATAGATTTTAGAAGAACAGATAAATATAGAGAGGATAAAAAAAATTTAGAATTTAAATTAGGATATGCAATTTCTAATGTTGATGAAAATAACAAGTGTAAATTAACAATTAAAGTTGATTTAGAAGATGATAATAATAGAAGTATGTTTTTTAGTTTAGATTTTTCAGGCATTTTTAGTTTAGATAATGGAGAAAATCTAATTAACACTTCATTTAAAAAAAATGCATTAGCAATTCTATTTCCGTATGTAAGAAGTATGGTTACTACAATTACTGCTCAATGTGGCATACAATCAATAATATTACCGCCAATGAATTTTAATGCACTTATAGATAATGAAGAAAAATTAGGATCTAAGAATGAATTTATTGAAAAAAAATAGTTGAAAGTTTAAGTACGGTAATACCATAACTAAATTTAATGAATTTCTATATTGAATCTTAATAATAAATGAATAATATAAGAAATTAGTAGTAGTACTACTAATTTGCTACTAATGAGTAGACAAACATTATAATTTAAAATAATTAAAGATAATTTGATTTAAGTATAAATTTCCTTTAACCCTTGGAATTACAAAGCTGAATTGAGGTGATGTGATTTCAAGGGATTTATTTTAAGCTATTGTTTTGATAAACGCCACATGTTGAGACTATTGTTAAGTTAGCTAAGTAATAGATGATAAGCTATGTCTTATATTAAAAGTAAAAATAGTAAAAGATTTTAAAAATCCTCCAAGCTGTAAGGTTTGGAGGATTTTTTGTTGTGAAAAGTCAAAAGTATATAGCTCTAGAAGATATAATTATTAAAAAATAATAATTATTTGATATAGTTTATAGTGGGTAAATATGATAAAATTTTAATATAAGAGGATGAACTTTTTAGTCAACTAGGTTGGGGGAGGAGAATAATGGAGAGTTCTAAGCCAAAAATATTGATAGTAGAAGAATCGGAAGGTAGTGAATCAGACGTTTACTTATCAAAGGATTTATATGATGTTGATGAAGCAACCAATTTAGAAAGTATACTTAAATTAAATAATTTATATTCTCTAGATCTTATTTTATTGGATTTGACTATGGTGAGCTTAAACGGATACGAGCTTTTAGAGGAATTAAAGCTCATCAATCAAGTTAAAGATATACCAGTTATTTTAATAACTGAAAAAAGTGATGAGAATTTACATAAAGGATTTGAATTAGGAGCTGTAGATTATGTAGTTAAACCTATAAACTCAATCCTTTTAAATGCTAGAATTAAAAATAATATAATTGTAAGACAATCACAAAATTTTCTTAAAGATAAAAATAAGTATCTTGAAATGGAAATAGATAGACGTACTAAAGAGGTTGCTTTAATACAAGAGGTTTCAATTATGGCAATGGCGTCTTTAGCGGAGACTCGGGACAACGAAACAGGACAACACATATTAAGGACAAAGCTTTATGTTAAGGAGCTTGCTAATTTACTTAGTAAAGATGAAAAATATAAAAATTATTTAACTCAAGAAACTATAGATCTTATGGTTGCATCTTCTCCATTACATGATATAGGGAAGGTTGGTATTCCAGATGATATTTTGTTAAAAGCAGGACCTCTTACAAAAGAAGAATTCGAGATTATGAAGACTCATACTATGATTGGAAAAGAAGCAATAGTAAGAGCTGAAAGAATATTAAATAAACCAGAAACTTTCTTAAAATTAGCTAAGGAAATTGCTCACTACCATCATGAAAAATGGAATGGTAGAGGATATCCAGAGGGATTAGCTGGTGAAAACATCCCTATTTCTGCAAGAATTATGGCAGTTGCGGATGTGTATGATGCATTAACAAGTAAGAGAGTTTATAAAGAAGCTTTTTCACATGATGAGTCAGTGGAGATAATTTTAAATGATAGTGGTATACATTTTGATCCAGGAGTAGTAGAGGCCTTTATACAATTAAAGGACAAGTTTAAAGCTATTGGAGAGAGATGTAGAGATTAAAAATGAGAAAATCCTTCTAGGTCTTAAAGGGCTTAGAAGGATTTTTATAACAATATTGAGAGGAGAATAAAAGTGAAAGTATTATATGGTACAACTAATCCAGCAAAGATTGAATATATGAAGGGAATTCTTAAAGGATTAGATGTGGAGATTGTTGGATTAAATGATGTAAATTTAGATATAGGAGGTGTAGAAGAAGTAGGTAATAGTCCATTAGAAAATGCAAGAATAAAAGCTATCAGTTATTCTAAATATGTTGATATACCTGTATTCTCCTGTGACACAGGATTGTATATTAAGGGACTTGAAGTAAATAAACAACCTGGAGTTTATGTTAGGAGAATAGAGGGAGAAGAATTAAGTGATGAAGAAATGATAACATATTATAGCCATCTTGCAGAAAGTTTAGGGGGACAAGTTGCTGCTAAATATATGAATGCTATATGTTTAGTGGTAAATAGAAGTGAAATTTATGAGTATGATGGAGAAGATATAGCTTCAAGAGAATTTATAATAACTAAAGATCCTCATAATATTAGAACTAAGGGGTTTCCGCTAGACTCAATATCTATAGATATAAAAACTAAAAAATATTTTGTTGAATTAGATGAAGAGAATGATGATGAATACATAGAAACTAACACAGATGAATATAGAAGTTTTTTTAAAACATCGTTAAAAATAAAACAAGGTTACTGAGGAAATAGACAGAGTGGTCTATTAACGATTTTTAATAGAATAACTATATATTGAGGAGGCAATAAGAAGTGAAGATATATATTTAATTGAAGCGAATGAAGCCTATGCATCTGAAAGTATAGCTATTTCAAAAGACCTAAACTTTGATAAATCTAAAGTAAATTAAAATGGAGGAGCGATAGCACTAGGACACCCAATAGGTGCATCTGGAGCAAGAATAGTAGTAACTTTATTACATGCTATGAAAAAAAGAGATGCTAAAAGAGGATTATCTACTTTATGTATAGGTGGGGGAATGGTAACAACATTAATTATAGAAAGTGTATAATTAATAGAAGAAATGTGTATATTAATAACATGCACATTTTATTATTTCAAGATAAAAATTTAGCATACAATCATTCAATTAAATTGTCAAAACAATTATACATTAATTATAAGGAATATTAAGTTAAATATACGTTATCTTAAAAAAGAATAGAAAAACAGTTAAATATTAGATAAAATATTAGTAGTTATATTAATAATTTTAAAAAATAACTTGAAATAGGATAATAGTAGTGATATAATCAATATATATTCTTTAAATGGTAAGTAAATAATTGAACAACAATATTTTCGGTAAGTACTTAATTTAAATGTACTATACTATTGAAGAAATTTTATTGCTGAATTTTTACAAATATTTTAAGAAAATAAAATTTTGGAGGTACTCATCAATGAATGGTACAGTTAAATGGTTTAATAGAGAAAAAGGATTCGGTTTTATAACTGGTGAAGATGGAAAAGATGTATTTGTACATTTTTCTCAAATAAAAATAGATGGTTATAAGACACTTGAAGAAGGTCAAGAAGTTTCTTTTGATGTTGCAGAAGGACAAAAAGGACCACAAGCAGAAAACGTAACTATAGCTAGATAGTTAAATTCAAACCTTTAAGAAAAATTTCTTAAAGGTTTTTTTATTGCAACTAATTAGTCTTTTTACTTTATTAAGGTAAGAGAGACTTTTTTTTATGCATTCATATATTAAAGTAAGAGAACTAAAATGATAAAACTAAAATAATGAAATAATAAAAACATGGGAGGAATTAAAGTGATTAAAAATAAACATATTTTAGAAACAATATCATTATGTATAGAATTGATGTTTTTTTCAAAAGTAACTTTAAATAAAGATAAAAGTTTATTTGAAGAAGTAGAAAATTGCGGTGTTAAAATAAGATAGGAAATTGACATGTTAGCAAAAATGGTTTGTGTAGCTGATGCATTTGTGGAATATTTAAAGGATGAAGAATCAGATAAATAAAGGTGGCTGTGGCACTAATTACTTAGTGCTACAGCCATTTTTATGTAATTTATTAGTTTGTAGCTCTCTTTCTTCTTTTTGTTAATATATATACAACAAGAGTGAATTTATATGCAAATAATAAGCAATTAATGGTAAAAAACGAATAAATATAATTAAACTTAAAAAAAATAAACAACATATAATGGAAAAAATGGTCAGTATTATAACTCAGGTTTTTATTTAAGTACTATTTTTATATTTATTTAAATTTATAAATCGGTAGAAAAAATATCATTATAGATTAAAATTTGCAATAAAACTTGCAAGAAAATATATATTTATTAAAAAAACTTGAACAAAACTATCATTTGTGATATTCTATGAATAAATATAAAATAGATATGAGACAAAGGAGTCGAATTATCTCTGTGAGGTTTTAGACTCCTTTTTTAAATATGTATGATAATGTATATATATTTATTGAGGCAGTAATGAATAAGGGGGAGTCATATTTGATTAGTTTAAAGAACGTAAACAAACACTTCGGTAAACTTCATGTATTGAAAGATATAGATTTAGAAGTTAAATCAGGTGAAAAGTTAGTGGTTATAGGTCCAAGTGGTTCTGGGAAAAGTACGCTTATAAGATGCATGAATTATTTAGAAGAACCTTCTTCAGGAAATGTTATAGTCGATGGGGTAGACTTAACAGTAAAAAAAGCACCTGTTGCAAAAGTTAGACAATCTGTAGCAATGGTGTTTCAAGGATTTAATTTATATCCGCATAAAACGGTTTTAGAAAACTTAACTTTAGCACCTATTAAAATACAAAAGGTACCTAAAGTAGAATCAGAGAAGACAGCTCTTGAGTATCTTGATAGGGTTGGGTTAAAACATAAAGCGAATGCTTATCCTTCACAACTATCAGGTGGACAACAACAAAGGGTAGCAATAGCAAGGGCATTAAATATGCATCCTAAGGTGATATTGTTTGATGAACCAACATCAGCTCTTGATCCTGAAATGATTCAAGAAGTTCTGGATGTTATGGTTGGGTTATCTCATGAGAATATAACCATGGTTGTAGTTACTCATGAAATGGGTTTTGCACGTGAAGTTGCAGACAGAGTTATATTTATGGATGGTGGAGAAATAATTGAGGAAGGAAGTCCTGAACATTTCTTTAAAAATCCAACACATGAAAGAACAAAATTGTTTTTAAGCAAAATATTAAGATAATAATTTTGGTAGTGTAAAGTAAGCTATGAAAAAATCAATTAAATTTAGTATTAAGAATTAGTAGCCAAAATGTTTAAGATTAGTTTTATTTATGCATTAAATATTGAAATTTAGGTAAGGCAAAAAGGCCTTCGGTAGCGGAGGCAAAAAAATCAATATTTACTTTTATTGAATATCAAGAAGAGTTAGCTTCTTGCATTTGGACAATAGTTTGCTGACCGAGCTTGATAAGAATTTGCCATTTAGAAGGCATATTATCAGCTATATTTAACGCGTTTACCTCGTTTAAAGGACGCCAATAATTATATGGATGCGGACGCAAAAAGTTATAGTATGCGACCCAAAGTGAGATGCCATAAAAGGCACCATCTTCGCTCCCGTAACCGCAGGTAACCCGATAGGAAGTCTTAAAAGTACGATTTAACCGCTCTACAACTTGTTTAATCCAGCGGTGTTCTTCGGATACTGGATCATCATTGCTAAGGCCTATAACTTGGGTTAAATCGAATACTTTACCTTCGTTTAGTTCAAACTGTTGCTTAGCTAAAGGGTAAGCGCTATATCCATCAGCTATAAATTTAAGAGCTTTGTTAGGAAAAACTTTAAATTTATCAAAAGCCATTCTCATAGCAAGTATACAAGGACCTACAGCTCGTGTATTAGAAACTTGATAGCCTAAGATAGACTTTTTACAAGCATCCATAACTATCCAAACATAATGGCGAATACCTTTCACTTTGATGTAAGTTTCGTCAGCAGAAAGGATATTAGAAGGCTTGTAGTCAAAAGTATCTACGAAAGGCTTGATTACAGCTGCAGCAGTTAATGCATAGGTAGCAACCATAGTGTGTGAGATTTTTATACCATGTACTTCCGCTAATGCGGTAGCGGTCTGCCTAGTTGAAAGTTTAAGGTTAACATGGTAAGTCAAACATAGGCCCATAATATGTGGATTAAACTTCTTAAAGCTAAAATTAATAGCACGATTAGGAAGTGAAAGTAAATCCATCTTAAAGAAATCAAGAGTAAACTCTCTATAAATATAGTGAAGCTTATATTTGCTTTTATCACAAGGAGCTAAATCCTTAGGTAGCTTTTTAAGATTACGTAAGTAGTATGAGCATTTGAGGTTTTTACATTTGTGTATATTAAAATGTTTACGCTCTTTTTGTTCAACAAGAGTACTTCCACAGTATGGACATATAAATACTAAAGGTTTAGTTAAATGATTGTTTTCCTTGAATGTTAACCTACAAACCTTACATTGGAACTGACCACGGCTACCATTATTATCGTAGATATACTGGTGTGGAGCGCCACATTTAGGGCAAGTAGTTTTTTCAGGTATAGATTTACCGGGACGTCTTTTGAAGGGATTTACGGTTTTGTTGTACTTATGCTTGTAGTAAGCTAAGAGCAAAATATAGTCTACATTTTCAAATTTTAATATTTTAGGCAACTTGTCTACCTTAAACTTTTGGTATTCTGGACTATTAGAATCATCAAATGCCAGTTGTTTTAAAGGTATATGCTTTGAAATAAATAAGACTAATTCACAAATAATTTTAATTAAATATTGATTATATAAAAATAAATAAGTTATAATTGAATCCAAGACAATGACATCCTTTCATGTGATTTTTGGGTTTTCGAAGGTTCAATTATAACATGAAATTAGGGGGTCATTGTTTTTTTTGTTGTAAAAAACTCTATAACCCTTGATATATAAAGAATAAATTTAAAAAATAGTGTAAAAAACTTTACACTAACTAATTTTAAAGGGGGATTAAAAAATGAAAAAATTATCAACTATTCTTGTGCTAGCTTTATCAGTAGCACTTGCAGGATGTTCTACTGGAGGAAAAACAACTGGAGATGGAGGTACAAAAGACGAGGTACAAGCTATAAAAGATAGGGGAACTTTGAAAGTTGGGGTAAAGGTTGATGTTCCTAACTTTGGATATAAGGATCCTTCAACTGGGAAAATAGAAGGATTTGAAATTGATATAGCTAAAGCGGTAGCTAAAAAAATTCTTGGAGATGAAAATAAGGTTGACCTTCAAGCTGTTACAGCTAAAACTAGAGGTCCACTGCTTGATAGTGGAGAAGCTGATATGATAGCAGCTACTTTTACAATCACTGAAGAAAGAAAACTAAGTTACAACTTCTCAGAACCATACTTTGTAGATGCTGTTGGATTACTTGTTAAAAAGGATTCTGGAATTAAGTCTTTTAAAGACTTAGATGGTAAAAAGATAGGGGTTGCTCAAAGCGCAACTTCAAAAACTGCTCTACAAGCAGAAGCTGATAAACTTGGAATAAAAGTAGAATTCTCAGAATTCGCTAGTTACCCAGAAATAAATACTGCATTAACTTCTGGTAGAGTAGATTGTTTCTCTGTTGATGGATCTATCTTATCTGGATATGTGAATGATAGTACAGAAATATTGCCAGACAAATTTTCACCACAAGATTATGGTATAGCCTCTAAGAAAGATAATACTGCACTTGCAAAAGTTATTGATGATACAATTAAAGAATTAAAATCAAATGGAGAATTAGATAAGTTGAAAACTAAGTGGGGTCTTAAATAATGACAGGACCATTTGCGTGGTTTAAATGGGAAGCTCTTTTTAAAGATTGGACAATATTTAGAGATGGTTTCCTAACAACGTTAACAGTATCTCTCTTAGGGTTAGCTTTAGCTCTGGTATTAGGAGTATTTTTTGGTATATTATCAGCTTCTAAGATTAAAATTTTAGAAGTAATAAGTAGAGTGTATGTAGAATTTATTCAAAACACACCACTATTAATTCAAGTACTATTCTTATATAATGGACTGCCTTTAATAGCTAATATAGTATTGCCAGAAGTAACGATAGGAGTATTAGGTGTAGGGATATACCATGGAGCATATATTGCAGAGGTTGTTAGAGGTGGTATATTATCTATAAATAAAGGACAGCTAGAAGCCGCACTTTCTCAAGGTTTTAACTATTGGGAAGCTATGAGATATATAATATTACCTCAAGCCAAAGTGGTTATGTTACCTCCATTAACAAATCAGGCAGTAAACTTAATTAAAAATACTTCAGTTTTAGCTATAATAGCTGGAGGAGATTTAATGTATAGAACTGATTCATGGGCACTGGATAGAATGTATTACGGACCAGCATATGTAGTATCTGGATTATTATATTTAGCAATATGTCTGCCATTAGCAACTTTAGCAAGAAAACTTGAGGCGTCTGATTATAGTAATATTCAACATGTAGTAGAAGATGAACCAGACCTAAGCTATAAGAGGGAGGCGACAGCATGATAAAAGAAGTGTTAAATCCTGTTAATATTAAATTTTTACTACAAGGTTTTTCGTTAACTCTCTATATATCTGTAATATCAATACTTTTAAGCATAGTGTTTGGTACTATTTTAGGAGTTTTAAGAAGTTCAAGTAAGGGTATATTAGGGAAGCTATCTTCAATATATATTGAAATAGTTAGAAATACACCACTTCTTTTATGGATATTAGTTATAAGATTTGTGGTTCGTATGCCAGCTATAAATGCAGGAATACTAGCATTTACAATCTTTACTACAGCTATAATAGGTGAAATAGTAAGAGGTGGGTTAAATTCAGTTAAAAAGGGTCAGTGGGAGGCTGCTCAATCTCAGGGATTTAATACCTTTCAGACCTTAAGATATGTAATACTTCCACAGGCTTTTAAAAATATGATACCAGCATTGCTTTCTCAATTTGTTACTGTCATAAAAGATACATCATTTTTATGGGCAGTAGGTGTTGAAGAGATGAATGGTAAAAGTAGTATTTTGATGGGATCTTATTCTACACCAGTACAAGTATTTACAATATATGCAACTGTGGCTTTAATATACTTTGTAGTTAATTATTTAATATCAATTGTGTTTAGAGCGCAACATGCTAGATTGTCATTGCAAGGATAGTATATTTAGTATAAAAAGAGTGATTATTAATTTATATAAATTAATAATCACTCTTTTTTCTTGACATTTTATTCTAGTTTAAATATAATTTAAAATAACAAAACGTGATAAAAGATAACATCACGTAATATCAATAAGTTATTTATAAGCACGGAGTTGTGTTATGTTATTTTTCATATACAACAAGGTGCTTTTTTTGTTTGTAAATAGCTAAAGCTATTTATATATAAATTAAAGGGGGCTATAAAATGAAAAATAGAAAAATTATTACTACTACAATTTTAGTACTAGCTATGCTTTTTTCAGTAATAGGGTGCAGTAAAAAAGATGATTCAGCATCTAAAGAGCAGGCAAATGAACCAGAAGTAACAATTACAGTATCCGCAGCAGCAAGTTTAAAGGATGCTATGACAGAATTACAGACATTATATAAAAAAGAAAAATCTAATGTAACTATTACATATAATTTTGGTTCATCAGGTTCATTACAACAACAGATTGAACAAGGAGCACCAGTAGATATATTTATGTCAGCTGCTCAAAAACAAATGACTTCACTAACAGAAAAAGACTTAATACTCAAAGACAGTAAAAAAGATTTATTAGAAAATAAGGTTGTACTTATAACGGCTAAGGATAATACTAATATTAAGGATTTTAGTGATTTAACTAGTGACGGTGTTAAAAAGGTTGCATTAGGAGAAACAAAAAGTGTTCCAGTAGGACAGTATTCAGAAGAAGCTTTAAAAAAGCTTGGAATATTTGATAAAATCCAAGGTAAAACGGTTTATGCTAAAGATGTAAAAGAAGTTCTTGCATGGGTAGAAACAGGGAATGCAGATGTTGGAATGGTATATGCTACAGATGCTAAAGTATCTGATAAAGTTAGAGTAGTTAAGGAAGCGGAAGAGGGAAGTTATACTAAGGCTATTTATCCAGTAGCAGTTTTGAAAGACAGTAAAAATGTTGATGCAGCAAAAGCTTTTGTGGATTTTATATCTAGCGATTCAGGAAAAGCTATATTCGAAAAATATGGATTTAGTGCTTTGAAGTAATTAATGATTTAAGGTGGTGTAATAGTGACTATGGATTTAACACCTATATGGATTTCTTTAAAAACAGCATTTGTTTCTACTATAATAACATTTTTTATAGGAATTTTAATTGCGCAGCTTATGAATAAATATCAAGGTAGGCTTAAAGGTTTATTTGATTCAATACTAACATTGCCATTAGTATTACCACCTACAGTAGTTGGATTTTTTCTATTACTTATATTCGGGAAAAACGGACCATTTAAAACAATACTTGAAAAATTAGATACTCAGATTATTTTCTCATGGTCTGCAACTGTTTTAGCAGCTGTAGTTGTAACTTTTCCGCTTATGTATAGAACAGCAAGAGGAGCTTTTGAACAAATAGATTCAAATGTTTCTAATGCAGCAAGAACTCTTGGTGCATCTGAATGGACTATATTTTGGAAAGTCACAGTTCCACTTGCTTGGCCAGGAATAGCAGCAGGTACTATACTTTCCTTCACTAGAGCTTTAGGAGAATTTGGAGCAACATTAATGATTGCTGGTAATATACCAGGGAAAACTCAAACTATACCTGTTGCTATATTTTTTGCAGCAGAAGGTGGAGAAATGAATAAGGCTTTGATGTGGGTATTACTTATAGTAGGAATATCTTTTACGGTAATAATTTTAATGAATTATTGGTCTGAGTATCAAAGTAAATACCTGTCTAAGAAAAGAGGGAAAAATTATGGCGTTATTAGTTGACATAGAAAAGATCCTTCAAGGGTTTACTTTAAAAGTTAAGTTAAATATAGGTAATGAAACACTTGGCTTATTGGGGCAATCAGGATGCGGGAAAAGCATGACCTTAAAATGCATAGCTGGAATTGAAACTCCTACAAAAGGAAAAATAATATTAAATGGAAAAACATTATTTGATTCAGAAAAAGGAATTAATGTACCTATAAAGAATAGGAAAGTGGGTTATTTATTTCAAAACTATGCATTGTTTCCAAATATGACAGTTTTGCAAAACATTCAATTTGGATTAAAAGATTTATCGCAAAAAGAGAGAGAAAAAATAGCTCAAGATAAAATCAATATGTTCCAGCTTAATGGATTAGAAAATAGATATCCATCACAATTATCAGGAGGACAGCAACAGAGAGTAGCTATTGCTAGGGCTTTAGCTGTTGATCCAGAGATTTTGTTATTAGATGAACCATTTTCAGCTTTAGATAATTTTCTAAAAAGTCAGGTTGAAAAAGAATTAATGGATGTGATTAATTCTTATGGAAGAACAGTAATATTTGTGTCTCATAACATGGACGAGGTATATAGGATATGTGATAACATTAAGATTATCTCTAATGGTAGAGAAGAAGCAAGTGGAACTAAAAAAGAAATATTTGAAAGGCCTCCAACAGTAATTTCAGCTAGGTTAACTGGGTGTAAAAATTTCTCTAAGGTAAAAATAATATCAGATAATGAACTAGAAGCATTAGATTGGGGATGTAGAATATACACTAAAGAAAAGATAAAGGAAGACATATCCTACGTAGGGATAAGGGCTCATCATATAAAGATAGCAGAAAATAATTCTGAAAACAATATATACAGAAGTAGAATTGTAGAATTTAGTGAAACACCCTTTAGTACTACAGTATATTTAGAAATTATAAGGTATGGAAGAAAAAATAAATTTTTACATTGGGAGATATCAAAGGATTTGTGGGAAAAACTTCAGGGAAATACAGAAGAACTTAATATAATAATACCAGATGATAAGGTTATTCTTATGAGAGAAACCTAAAGTAATAAGGATGTTTAACCAATATAAGTTAAACATCCTTATTTTATGTTAGAGAAAATTTTTTGTTATAATCGAAGTCATCAGAATCTTGTTTAGTAGTACCTTCTTTAAACTTATCTAATCCTATTCTAAGAATAAAATCACTAGCCTTTTCACCAAAATTAGCACTAAGTTGATAATAAGTAATAGCTTTTTCAAAAAGACTATATGCTTCGTCTTGAGGTAAATCTATTCCTATAATATCAGCAACCCTTGGATGAAATCCAGAAGAACCACCAACAGTTACTCTAAAGCCTGTAACATCTGCTATTATTCCAAAATCTTTAGAATATACACCACCACAAGCATTTCTACAGCCTGCAATTCCTATTTTTGTTCTGTTTGGCATAGCTGCTCCATGATATTTTTTAGATATTTTCATACCTATACCCATGATATTAGATTTAGACCTTTTGCAAAAAGCAGAAGGACATATCTCAACATTTTTAACGGAATAAATATTTTTTACAGCAGGCTCCATACCGAGTTCAGCCCATATATAAGGAAGATCTTCTTCCTTAAGATTAGTAATTAAAATTCTTTGACCAGAAGTTAATTTTAAAACTCCCTTGTATTTTTTAGCTACCTCTCCAATTTTAATTAGTTTATCAGGAGTTATAAAACCTCCTGGAATATGTGGAGTTATACCAAAGGTTCTTACACCATTTCTAACTTTTTGTAAATTGCCGTAATAAGCCATAAAAATCCCCCATAAAAAGTTCTTTATGTATATATTTTAATTTAAAATATAGGTTTTGTAAGTATCTTAGGTTACAGAACTTCAATATTGTCTTTATATTCTATATTAGTAACTTCACCAGTTTCACTTATTTTTAGACCTTTGCCATGTTTCGTATCATTGACCCAAGTACCCAAGTACTTATCTCCTTCAACATATGACAAAATCCCATATCCGTGACAAGTATCATTTAACCATTCACCAGTATAACTATCACCATTTTCCCAGTTATATATTCCTTGACCAGACTTAACATCATCTTTCCAACTGCCTATATAGCTTTCTCCATCAGGCCAAGTATATATTCCATATCCATCTTTTAGATCTTTCTTCCAAGAACCTATGTATTTTTCTCCGTCTGCCCAAGTTAAAGTTCCTTCACCATCCATTAAATCGTCTTTCCAGAACCCTTCATATTTACTACCGTTAGAAAATATAAATGTTCCAAAGCCATGTTTTTTGCCATCTTTTCGTTCACCTTTATAAACGCCAGAAGTAACGTGATGACTATTATTGTTTGAAGTAGGTACAAAATTAATTTTTGCTGCATTTAAGTTTTTTATATTAATAGATTTCATGATATCAATCTCCTTGTAATCATTTGTTTTATAATCTATAGTATAGCATATTATTTGTAAATATATAAATGATTATATATTTCAATATTTTATCAGTTATGGTATTATATTTTAGTGAAACAAATTACAAATAAATGGGGGATATATTATGATGAGTTGTTATATTTACTTAACACCAGCAGCATACAATTTGGAAAAACCTGATGTAGAATTAGAAGCTTTTTCAGTTAGAAGAGATGGAGATTATCTTATGATTGAAGATAAGGATGGTTATAGTCATATAGTGAATTTGATAGATGTATTTGCAGTAACATATAAATAGAGGAGTCCTATGATTAATATTAACATGTATGAGGTCTATGAAAATTGGAGAAGTGGATTAGGTAAGTTTAAGTGGAGTTTAATTTCTACTCCATTTGCGTCTTCAAAACATATAGTTAAGGATTTAATTTTGGATGATGATTTAAAAAAGAAAACCATTGATGATATATTAGATGATTTTTCTAAAGATTTAATAGTAAATCAGAAAGAAGATGAGATTATTATTTTTGATTTTGATGGAGAAAGGTCTTTAGATTTAGCTTTTAATTTAAATAAGGAATATATGATTAATCCAATACTAATATTTGCTCATATATTTCATTCGAATGGAGTTGTTGGAAGCAAGGATATGCTTAATAAACTGATTAAATATTCTTATGGATTAAAAAATGAAAGTAGTAAGTATGGAATATTTTTAGACTATGATAGATTTAGTGATAGAGAATATAATCAAAGAGAATATTTTAACAATCAGTACAGGCTCACAGAAGAGGAGATGCCGTACATTGAGGATTTTATCAAGGCTGGAATAGATAAAGTCATAGTGATTTCTAAAGCGCCAATAAAAATAGATATTAAGGAATATATAGATTATATTAAAAGTAGTGAACTTAAACTTGAAGTACACTTAATAGAGTAATTTATATAATGAGGAGAATTAATGGAGAAAAAGTGGAAGAAAAAAGCTATATCACTTACATTGATAACTACAGTAACAGTAGGAGCACCTAGTATTTTTCTTGGGTGTAATGATCCTAAGATTCAAGAGACAATAGGAGAAGATACAGAAGACACTGCATATCACGGAACTGGAGACACACCTTTCATTTTTCCTAAAAACTCAGAAATAGATGAACAAAATAATAATAGCAGTGGGGGTTCTTCTACCCATGGTATAGGGTATAGAAGCACAGGATGGCTTACATGGAAAAATGCATCAACAAATAATGATGATACTAAATATAATTCAACAGATAAGAATTCAAAATCTAAAGGATATTCATCATTTATTAGAGAAAGCTCATCTTCTTAAAAGCCTAGGAAGGATATTATTATGTATAAAGATTATTGGGACAAACTTCTTTTTCACTATAAACTCATTCATTCTAAGAGCTTTAAAAATGTATACTCAGATATTCCTTATTTTATGAAGCCTAAAATCTATGAAGAGTTTATAGAAACTGCTAAACATATAAACAATATAGCACTAAGGGTTCAAAATGGAATCAATTCTGAGTTTAGTGATTTTAAAAAATATATTCCAAAGTTTAACTACATGGAGGAAATAATATCTCTTACAAGAGAACCTATACCTGTTTTTTGGAGTAGATTTGATGGTTTTATAAGAGCGGAAAATAAGGATAAGAGTATATTTTATAGTGAATTAAATTATGATAAGCCATGTGCTGAGAGAGAATGTATGGTAGCAGAAGAAACGTTAGAACATAATAACGTAAATAACGGCTTCTATAACAAGATAATAGGAAATTTCTATGATATTAAAGATAAATATTATGAATCTAAAAATATAAATGTAGCATTTTTAGTAGATCCAGCACATTATGAGGAGGCACATTTAGCACTATTATTTCAAGAACAGCTATATAGAGATGATATTAAAATTATTATAACTGGAGCTGAAAATATATATGTGGATAATGATGAGGCTTTTTGTTTTGATAATAAAATAGAAATAATATTAAGGCTTTATCCAACTGAATATTTATATGAGATAAAAGATATAAACAAGTTGCTAACTTTATTTAATGATAATAAGATTTTAATATTAAATGATCCTAGAGTAATAATTTCTCAGTGCAAAAATCTTTACTCATACCTTTGGAAGTTAGTTGATAATAAGGATAGTAGATTAAATGAAAAAGAGAGAGAAGTAATAATTAAAACTCTCCCATATACAGAAGAATTAACAAATTTTAATATAGAAAAAGCAATAAAGAGAAAAAATGATTTTGTTATAAAACCTATATACGGAAGATATAGCGAGGATGTTTTTATAGGTTCCTTACATAGTGAAATAGAGTGGGAACAGTCAATTGAATATATTAAAAATGAAATGTATATTAAACCTTTTATACTTCAAGAATTTTGTAAACAAAAAAGAGAATTGAGTTATTATTATGATGGGAATTTTAGAAGATCAACTAAAGGTTATGGGAATTATGGAGTTTTTTTATCTAATGATAAAGTTATAGGTATGTGTGTTAGATGGAATCCAGATTACTTAACTGTAGACGACTATACTTGGTTTACACCTATAGGAGTAAAAGAGGAAGTTTTTAAAGAGAAAGATACTGATTTATATATAGAAGATATAGAGACAAAGATGGTTATAGACGGGGAGTTTACAGGAATATACTCTCATGATAAACCTTATATAAGAACATCACTTGCAATTTTAGAAGAAGAAAAGTTTAATGAACTGAAATATGCTTCAGAAAAACTTTTGAAGATATTTAAGAAAACTAGAAATCATTTATTAGAAAATATAAATTTATATGAGGATATTTTAAGTATTAATGGGCTTGGTGAATTAATGAAAAAAGAATTATCCAGTGAACTTTCTTTTATAGGAAGGATGGACTGGATATTAGACATACATGATAATTGGAAAGTTCTAGAGATTAACGGAGAGACGCCAGCGGGAATATGTGAAGCTGTATATGTGGAAGAAATTATCCTAAAAGAATGCGAAATAGATGAGGGCTTTGAAAGAATTAATAAAGACTTAAAGAGGAAGATAATAAGTCAAGGAAAGAGGCTTGTAGAAAGCTACGATGTAGATAATCCTACCATTGCCTTTGTAGCTTTAACTTATTATGAAGATTGGGTAAATACAAATGCTCTTTATAGGATTTTTAAAGAAACATCTGATTATAGTTGTATTTATGGAAATATAGAAGACTTAGTAATTGAGGGAGAGAAGGTTTATCTTTATGGAACTGAGGTTGATATAATTTTCAGGTATTATCCACTTGACTGGTTTATTAAAGAAGATAATGCTAACTTAAAAAATCTCATAAGCTTAGTTAACGACAAAGTGTTTTTCTTAAATCCTATTAACACTATAATTATGCAATCAAAAAGCTTTTTCTCAATAATATATGCACTTATAGAAAGAGATTTTTACACAATAGAGGAACTCGGATTTATAAAAAAATATATACCTTTTACTACTTTCGATTTTAATGAATTAAAGTCAAATGAGTTTTTGATTAAGCCCATTTTAGGAAGAGAAGGCAAAAAGATTACGCTTAGTCATGATTTGGAGAAAATTCCTGATGAGGATATAATTTTTCAGGAGAGAGTTTTTCAAAAAGGGAATGAAGATGGAGAATTTGTAGTTATAGGTACATATTTTACTGGAGATGAATTTGCAGGAGTTTACACAAGAATAGGAGGAGAAGTCACCTCAAAAGATTGTACTTTTATTACTTTAATGAAAGGGATTAAAGATTAGGTATGAGAAGAAAACTGAAAAAATTAAGAAGATTAAAAAAACTTAGAAATCATAAAAAGTATAAGTATGACAAGAAACCTATAATAGGAACTAGGTCACCAAGTATTAGTAAAATAGTAGGTGCTGGTTTTGTAGCAATAGGTTTACTAGTAATTATAACTATTGTTATAGTAATTGTTACAAGTGAACAAACAATATCTGTTTTTAGTGGAAAAGCGTATCTAAAATCTTTAGGAGTAGATTCAAGCTCAAAATATGAAGATAATATACTAGAGACTTATAGTCTTGAGGTTTTTGAAGGTGTAGTCTTAGGGAGAAGTGAATTAAATGGAGAGAAGCGATTTATATTTTGTGTAAACAAAAATGGGGTAGTATCTTATGATACTGAAATAACTGAAGTTCAGGGAGAAATAGTACTATCTAGTGAATATTTAAATAATGGAAAAGTTACAGTTTATAATAGACTTTATGAAAATAATGAAGGCAAAAAGGTTAAGACTTATTATTATAAAATCTATTGTGATATTACTCAAGTTAAGGATATGAACATTTGATTTATAGGGTTAGTAATGAGAATAAATTACTAACCTATTTTAATGAATTTGGGCTGGGGGAAATAATGAATTATACATATATACTAGAATGTTCAGATGGAAGTTATTATACTGGATGGACAAATGATTTAAACAAAAGAATAGAAAAACATAACGGTGGAACAGGAGCTAAATACACTAAAGGCAGGAGACCTGTTAAACTAAAATATTATGAGGAGTTTGAAAGTAAACAAGAAGCTATGAAGAGGGAATATGAAATAAAAAAGTTACTGCGCAAAGATAAAGACAAACTTATACAGGATTATAATGGAAGAGAAAATATTTCGAAAAAAGTATAAGTATTTTTAGTTTATATTCGATAAATAAATAAGAATAATTATTATTTATTATACGTAGAATTTTACGGGAGGATAAAAATGAAAAAAATAGGGACAAAAATAGTGTTACTTACAATGTTAATAGCAATAAGTACAGGTATAATAACAGGATTAACATCAGTATTACAAATAGATTCCATAAAGCAAGGATTTCTAAACAGTAAAAAAGAACAGATGTTAAATACATATAATCAAACAATAAAAGAACAAGTTGAAACAGTTATAACAATGTTAGATGGAGTAGATAATAAATATAAAAAAGGGGAAATAACTTTAGAAGAGGCTAAATCAGAAGGTGCAGCTCTACTAAGAACCATAAGATATGGTAAAGAGGGTTATTTTTGGGCAGATAATGTTGATGGAACTAATGTAGCTATGTTAGGTCAATCTGTAGAAGGAACAAATAGATATGAGTCTAAAGATGCAAATGGCACGTATTTCATTAAAGAAATAATTAAAAATGGACAAAATGCTGATGGTGGATATACAGAATACTATTTTCCTAAAGCTGGGGAATCAGAAGCATCTGCAAAAAGAGCATATAGTAAATATTATGAGCCTTTTGGATGGGTTGTAGGAACAGGGAATTATATAGATACAATAGATAATACTATATTAGAAGAATCAAATATAATTTCTGAAATGATATCAAAGCAAGTTGTTACACTCATAACAATAATAGGAGCAATCATTATTGCGGCAATAGCAATAGGTTGGATTGTAGGAAAGAGAATTTCAAAACCAATATTAAAGGTTACTGAATTAGTTAATAAAACATCTAAGCTTGATTTAGCTTATGATGAGAGTTTTGAAGTTATTAAGAATTATAAAGATGAAACGGGTATTATGGCAGAAGCGGTTATAAACCTAAGAAAAGAAATTAGAGAAATAATAGAAAATTTAAAGGAACATGCAGAAAGTTTGTCTACTAACTCAATAGTTTCTTTAGAGGGAGCTGAAAATACCTCAAATGGTATACAAGCTATTTCAGCAACTATGGAAGAGTTAGCAAAAGGATCAGTTGAACAAGCGAAAAATTATCAGGATATAGTAGATATATTTAACAACTTTACTGATAAGATATCACATGTAGTTAGTGGGGCTGAAGAACTTAAAAACATATCGAAGAATACTAAGGAAGCTAATACTAAAGGAAGAGATAGTTTAGATATATTAGTTAATAAATTTGAAGAGAATAAATTAGCTTTAGAAGATATAGGACAAAATATATATGCGCTTTGGAATCAATCAACATCCATAGGTAGCATAGTTAATAAAATAGGTGAAATCGCAGAACAAACTAATCTTTTAGCTTTAAATGCAGCTATTGAAGCAGCGAGAGCTGGGGAGCAAGGAAGAGGTTTTGCTGTAGTTGCAGATGAAGTTAGGAAGCTCTCAGAAGAAGTAAACAATGAAACTAAAGAAATAGCAGCTGTTATTAAAGAAATTCAGCTTGAGGTAAACAATTCTCAAAAGAGTATGGATAAAGGTAGAGAATTATTAGTGGCAGTAAACTCTGCAGTTAATGATACTACTGAGGTATTTAACTTAATTGAAAATAGTACAGATAACTCATTGGAGAAAATTAATAACCTGTATACGAATATAAATTCAGTGGATAAAGATAAAAATGGAGTAATGGATTCTATTCAATCAGTATCAGCAATAACAGAGGAATCCGCAGCTGGATTGGAAGAAGTGTCGGCTTCTATGCAAGAACAAAATGCTACAACAGAAATTGCAGTAGTATTAGCGGAACAGTTAAAGGCGATTTCTTCAGATTTGGATGAGATAATAAATAAATTTAATATTTAAAAAAGAGGGTATTATGAGGTGGATATTGAAATCATTTCTCATAATACCCTCTTTACATTTGTCTCATTATATGATAATTTAAATATATAGACCTCCCCCTGGGGGTGGGTGTGTGAATAGGAGGGAATTATGAAAGAAAAAGTTTTTAAAATAGAGGGAATGACCTGTGCTGCTTGTTCAAATGCAGTAGAAAGAACTTCAAAAAAACTTCAAGGAGTTTCAAGTGCATCTGTTAATTTAGCAACAGAGAAATTAACAATTTCCTATGATGAAGGAGTTTTATCAGAGGATAACATTATTAAGTCTGTAGAAAAAGCAGGATTTAAAGCTATAGACTTAGAGTCAGAAGTTAAAGTTGAACTTATAAATAAAACTTTGGATATACAAGGAATGACTTGTAGTGCTTGTGCTAAAGCTGTAGAAAGAGCTGTTAATAAACTAGATGGAGTAAATAGTGGAAATGTTAATTATGCTACAGAAAAGCTTACTATAGAGTATGATATTTCAAAGGTTAGAACTGCTGAAATAGTAGCAGCTATAGAAAAAGCAGGATATAAAGCAATAGAAAAGGAACAAAAAATAGAAGAAAAAGAAGATACTAAGTTAAAAGAATCTAAAGCATTGTGGAAAAGGTTCATAGTTTCTACTGTATTTACAATACCTCTATTGGTTATAGCTATGGGACATATGATGGGACTTATGCTTCCAAGTATTATAGAGCCTATGCATAATCCCATGAATTTTGCTATTATTCAATTAATATTGGTTATTCCTGTAGTAGTAGCAGGACAAAAGTTCTTTAAGGTAGGATTCAAATCCTTATATTCAGGACATCCTAATATGGATTCATTGATTGCTATAGGTAGTTTAGCAGCAGTGTTATATGGATTATTTGCGATATACCAAATATCTCAAGGAAACCATGATTATACTATGGATTTATATTTTGAATCTGCAGCTACTATCTTAACCTTAATTACTTTAGGAAAATATTTAGAAAGTATAACTAAAGGAAGAACTTCAGAGGCTATAAAAAAGCTTATGGGTCTAGCACCTAAGACTGCAACCATAATTAAAAATGGAAAAGAATTAGTGATTCCTATAGATGAAGTTATAGTAGGAGATGTAATATTAGTTAAACCAGGCGAAAAACTTCCTGTAGATGGAGAAGTAGTAGAAGGGTTAACCTCTATAGATGAATCTATGCTTACTGGAGAGAGTATTCCGGTTGAAAAGACTATTGGCTCAAAGGTTATAGGAGCATCAATAAATAAAAATGGTTCTATAAAATATAAAGCAACAAAGGTTGGAAAAGATACAGCATTAGCGCAAATTATAAAGCTAGTTGAGGATGCTCAAGGGACTAAGGCTCCAATAGCAAAACTTGCAGATATAATATCAGGATACTTTGTACCAGTAGTTATAACTTTAGCTATATTATCAGCGGGAGTATGGTATTTTGTAGGAAAAGGACCTATATTCTCTTTAAGTATATTTATATCAGTTTTAGTAATTGCTTGCCCTTGTGCATTAGGGCTTGCAACACCTACAGCAATTATGGTAGGTACAGGTAAAGGTGCAGAGAATGGTGTATTAATTAAAGGTGGAGAAGCACTAGAAACCACTCATAAAATTCAAACTATAGTATTCGATAAAACAGGTACTATAACAGAAGGAAAACCTAAGGTTACAGATATAATAACTAATGGATATGATGAAAATGAATTATTAATATATGCCGCAAGTGCAGAAAAAGGATCAGAACATCCTCTTGGAGAAGCTATAGTAAAGGGTGCTGAGGAGAGAAACTTAGAATTTAAAAAAGTAGATAACTTTAATGCTATTTCAGGAAAAGGTATTGAAGGAATCATAGATGGTAAGAGATTTGTATTAGGTAATTTAAAATTAATGAATGAAGAAAGTATACACCTTAGTAGTTTTAGTGAAGCTTCAGACAAATTAGCTAAAGAAGGAAAAACTCCTATGTATGTAGCAGAAGAAGGTAGGCTTATAGGTATTATTGCTGTTGCAGATACTTTAAAGGAGAGCTCAAAAAAGGCAGTAGAAACACTTCATAAAATGGGAATAAAAGTTGCTATGTTAACTGGAGATAATAAGAACACAGCTGAAGCTATAGCTAGACAAGTAGGAATAGATACAGTAATAGCTGAAGTTTTACCAGAAAATAAAGCGCAGGAAGTTGAAAGACTACAAAATCAAGGCTTAAAAGTTGCCATGGTTGGAGATGGTATAAATGATGCACCAGCCTTAGCTAAAGCTGATATAGGAATTGCAATAGGTTCGGGAACTGATGTGGCTATAGAATCAGCAGATATAGTTTTAATGAGAAGTGATCTTATGGATGTACCTACTGCTATTCAACTAAGTAAGAAAACAATAAAAAATATAAAGGAAAACTTGTTCTGGGCATTTGCCTATAATACTTTAGGAATTCCAGTTGCTATGGGAATATGGTATGCTTTAGGTGGAAGACTATTAAATCCAATGATAGCAGCATTAGCTATGAGTTTTAGTTCAGTATCAGTGTTATTAAATGCTTTAAGACTTAAGGGATTTAAACCTGTTAAATAGATATATAATTTAAGGAGGAATAAATAATGAAGAAAATAACAATAGAAGGAATGTCTTGTGGGCATTGCAAGGCTAGAGTAGAGAAGGCTTTAAGTGAATTAGATGGAATAACTTCAGCTGTTGTAGACTTAGAAGCTAAAACAGCTACAATAGACGGCGATGCATCAGATGAAATTTTAAGAGAAACTATAGATGATGCAGGATATGATGTTATATCAATAGAATAATCAATTTTTCTAAAAGTAGAGATGCTAAACTATTTTAATAGTGGCATCTCTTTTTCTGTATATATTGGAAAATAAAATAATAATAATGTAGAGAATAATAAATGTTTGGAGGAATTTTTATGAACCCACTATGGGTAACAAGTGGAATAGGCATTATTGCCTTAATATTTTCATTCTTAACTGCAAGTTGGATTGGAAAAAAGGAGGTAAAGGATAAAAAATTGAATGAAATTTCATCCTATATACAAGATGGAGCTATGGCATTTTTGAAAAAGGAGTATAGATATTTAGCGGTATTTATTATAGTAGTATTTGTAGCTATTTCTATTTTTCTAAACATAAACACAGCTATTTGCTTTTTAACAGGAGCATTATTCTCTATATTATCAGGGTTTATTGGGATGAAGGTAGCGGTAAAGGCTAATGTCAGAACTACAGAGGGTGCGAAAGAAGGGATAAGTAAGGCTTTATCTTATGCATTTTCTGGAGGTTCAGTAATGGGGTTATCAGTAGTAGGATTAGGTATACTTGGATTGAGTTTATTGCTAATTATATTTAAATTTAATGGAGAGTATGTAACCGGATTTGGACTTGGTGCTTCTTCTATAGCGCTTTTTGCTAGAGTTGGAGGCGGCATATATACAAAAGCTGCAGATGTTGGAGCGGATCTAGTAGGAAAGGTTGAAGCTGGAATTCCAGAGGATGATCCTAGAAATCCAGCTGTAATTGCAGATAACGTTGGTGATAATGTTGGTGATGTTGCTGGGATGGGTGCAGATTTGTTTGAATCTTACGTAGGAGCTATTATTTCAGCTATAACATTGGGATTAATAATTAATATAACTAAAGGTAATGAAGAGGCACTATATCCTATTGCATTATGTGGCATAGGGGTAATAGCTTGTATAATAGGTTCTATTTCTATAAGATGCAGTAAGGGCGATAATCCCCAAAAGATTTTAAATAGAGGAACATATATTGCATCAGCTATAACCATGGTAGCAGCAGCTTTTTTAAGTAAATATTATCTAGATAGTTATAAAGGATTTGTGGCTGTTTTGTCAGGGATTTTAGTAGGAATATTGATAGGTAAAATAACTGAAATTTACACATCTTCAGACTATAGATCAGTTAAAGAAATTGCTAATGAATCAAAAACTGGAGCAGCTACTAATATTATAGCTGGTCTAGCTGTAGGTATGAAATCAACAGTGGCACCTATAATTTTAATATGCATAGGTGTGTTAGTAGCATATTTCTCTATGGATGGAAATACTACAACATTAAATGGGCTATATGGAATAGCATTATCTGCGGTAGGAATGTTATCTACAACTGGGATTGTAGTTGCTGTGGATGCCTACGGGCCAATAGCTGACAATGCAGGTGGAATAGCGGAAATGGCAGGACTAGACAAATCAATTAGAGATATAACAGATAAGTTAGATTCAGTAGGGAACACTACAGCTGCAATAGGGAAGGGATTTGCAATAGGTTCAGCAGCACTTACAGCCTTAGCTCTATTTGCCTCTTATGCACAAAGTGTAAAAATAGAAAAAATTGATTTATTAAATCCATTAACATTGGTGGGGCTTTTAATAGGTGGAATGATTCCATTTTTATTTGGTGCACTTACGATGGAATCTGTAGGAAAAGCAGCAGTAAAGATGGTTGAAGAAGTCAGAAGACAATTTAGAGAAAAACCAGGGATAATGGAGGGAAAAGATGATCCGGATTACTCTACCTGTGTTGAAATATCTACAGAAGCTGCTTTAAAGGAAATGATAATACCGGGAATATTGGCAATAATCATACCTATAGCTACAGGGTTATTGTTAGGTAAGGATGCTTTAGCTGGACTATTATGTGGAGCTGTTTCCACAGGTGTATTAATGGCAATATTAATGGCTAATGCAGGTGGTGCTTGGGATAATGCTAAAAAATATATAGAGTCAGGAGAACTTGGTGGTAAAGGTAGTGATGCACATAAAGCTGCTGTTACTGGAGATACAGTGGGCGATCCATTTAAAGATACCTCAGGACCATCTATGAATATATTGATAAAATTAATGACTATAGTATCTTTGGTATTTGCACCTTTGATTGCAGAATATGGAGGAGTTTTGTTAAATTTATTTAAATAGACCTTAAGATGGCATGTATTCTTTTATTCCATAGTTTTGTGATATAATGAACTAGTAAATATTTCTTGAATTATAATAATTTATAATGTGAAGAATATAAACAAATCCAAGTATACGGAGGACAATAAATGGGAATAAAAGAAACAATATTAAATTTCATGAAAGAACAGGCTTACAGGCCAATGGATATACAAGAATTAAGCCAAGTTTTTGATATACAAAGAGATGAGTATAAAGCATTTAAAAAATGTATTAAATCTATGGAAAGAGAAGGCTTAATTATTAGGAATAAAAATGATAAGTTAGGTGTTCCAGAAAGAATGGGTTTAATAACTGGTAAACTTCAGGTTCATCAAAAAGGCTTCGGTTTTTTAATACCTGATGAAGAAGGCAGACAAGACGTGTTTATTCCAAGTTCGAACATGAATGGGGCCTTAAATGGAGACAGAGTAGTAGCAAAGATTCTTAAAGAAGATGTTGGAGCTAAAAAATGTGAAGGTGAAATAAGAGAAGTAATAGAAAGAGCTAATAGAAGCTTTGTAGGAGTATATGAAGATTCTAAAAATTTTGGATTTGTAGTTCCAGAAGATAAGAGGATTCAAAATGATGTTTTTATATCTAGAAAGGATAGAAATGGAGCCGAAACTGGAGATCTAGTTATAGTTGAAATAGTTAAATGGGCAGATCAAAGAAGAAATCCAGAAGGCGTAGTTACAGAGGTTTTAGGTAAAAAAGGTGAAAAAGGGCTAGATATACTAACGATTATTAAAAAATATGGACTTCCGGAAGAATTTCCAGATAAGGTTCTTAACTTTGTAGAAGGTATAGAAGAAGAAATCTCAGATAAAGATTTAAAAGGAAGAAAAGACCTTAGAAATATAAAAATGGTAACTATTGATGGAGAAGATGCTAAAGATCTAGATGATGCTGTATCCATTGAGAAATTAAAAGATGGAACTTATAAATTAGGAGTCCATATAGCAGACGTTACTCATTATGTTAGAGAAAAAAATCCTTTAGATAAAGAAGCATTAAAGAGAGCTACATCTGTATATTTAATAGATAGAGTTATCCCTATGCTTCCTAAAAAGTTATCTAATGGAATATGTTCATTAAATCCTAAAGTTGATAGATTAACATTAAGTTGTAGCATGATAATAAACAAAGACGGTAAGGTTATTGATCATGAAATATATGAGTCAGTAATTAAAACATCTGAAAGAATGACCTACACTGATGTTACTAAAATACTTAAGGATGGAGATAAGGATTTAATAGAAAAATATGAGTATTTATATGAAGACTTTAAGGCTATGGAAGAGCTTTGTCATATCCTTAATAATAAGAGGTTAAAAAGAGGAGCAATTGACTTCGAATTTGAAGAATCTAAAATCATATTAAATGATCAAGGAAAACCGATAGATATAAAACCATATGACAGAGAAATAGCAAATAGAATTATAGAAGAATTTATGCTTGTATGTAATGAAACAGTGGCTGAGCATATGTTCTGGACTAAACTTCCGTTTGTATATAGAATACATGAAGACCCAGATACAGAGAAATTAGATAAATTTAAAGAATTCATATATAACCTAGGATATCCAGTAAGATGGACACAAGAAGTTCACCCTAGATTGTTACAGGATGTATTAGATGAAGTAAAAGGTAAAAAAGAAGAAACTGTAGTAAGTACATTGTTACTACGCTCTATGATGCAAGCAAGATATTCTCCAGAATGTACAGGACACTTTGGATTAGCAGCTAAATATTATTGCCACTTTACATCACCTATTAGAAGATATCCAGATCTTCAAATTCATAGAATAATAAAAGAACATCTTCATGGAAAAGTTGATGAGGGAAGAAGCACCAAACTTGTTAATATTGTGGATTATGCAGCTAAACAATCATCAGAAATGGAAAGAGTTGCACAAGAAGCAGAAAGAGAAGTAGATGATCTAAAGAAAGCAGAATATATGTTAGATAGAATAGGGGAAGAGTTCGAAGGAATAATATCCTCTGTTACAAGCTTTGGAATATTCATACAATTACCTAATACAATAGAAGGCTTAGTTCATATAAGCGATTTAGATGATGATTATTATATATATGATGAAAATCATTTATGTTTAATAGGAGAACGAACTAAAAACATATATAGATTGGGTGATGATGTTAAAATTAGGTGTGAAAAGGTGGATATTCCTAACAGAGAAATTTTCTTTAAACTTATTAAAGATGAAGAAAAAACAGAGGAGAACTTTGACATCAAAGACTTTAATAAGCAGGGTTTAGAGGAATATGTTGACACAAATGAAGAATCAAAAAGTGAAGAGGAAGTTTTTTAGGTAGGCATTAAGCCTACCTTTAATTATTGTTTTAATTAAATTTAAAATTTTATTATAAGTTTCTCTAATCCTACATAAGCAAGACAAATATTGACTTCGTTGTTTAACAATTAACAATACTATATAATTATTCTTGTAGTTTTTTGAAAGAGTATACGTTTTAACTTGATTATTAGGGGGAGAAATGATGAAGGATAAAAAAAGAAGAAAGAAAAGCATTAGGGCAAAGCTATTAGTGTTTTTCTTACTTGTTGCACTTAGTTCATCGATAATTTTATCAATAACAAACTATATATTGGCTAAGAATGTTGTAGTTAATACTGCTAATAATATGTTGGTAGAATTAGGACAACAAACTTCGGAAAGAATGAATGGAAAGTTAGAAAATATATCTGATAACATAAAAAGTCTAGCAAATAGTGGTAGGCTAATTGATGTAACAAATGAAGAAAGAAATGAAGTTTTGAAAAAATATTCTGAAGAGAATGAGTATTTTTCTATGGGGGTAGCAGATTTAGGTGGGAATATTATTTACACCAATGGAGAGGAAGATAATCTTTTAAATAAGATATTTTATGAAAGATCGCTTCAAGGATCAGCTGCAATAGGAGATCCGTATTTTTCTATGCTAGAAGGAGATGTATTTGTTGTGCCATTTTCAGCTCCTATTGAAAAGGATGGAGAAATAGTTGCTATCTTGGTTGGGTTAATGAGAAGTAATAAAATAAGTGATTTCATAAGTACAATCAAGATTGGTGAAAATGGAATAGCTTATGTAATATCAGATCTTGGCGATGTAATCGTACATCCAGATAAAACTCTTGTAGACCAAAAAGAAAATATAATTAGAAAAGCAGAAGAAGATCAATCATTAAAACCTTTAGCAGAAATTCATGAGAAGATGATTAAAGGAGAGATAGGTACAAGTTCCTATTTATATAAAGGGGTAGAGAAATATGTAGGCTATGCACCTATAGCTAAAACTGGATGGTCTCTTGCAGTTGCTATACCTAAGGAAGAATTGTTAAGTCAGTTAGATGAAATGAAAGAAGCATCACTAATTACTATAGCTTTGGCAATGATAGTAATAATAGTGCTAGGATACTATATTATAAACTATATTATAAAAATAATTAAGAAAGTAGAAAACAATGTAGTAACACTATCAGAAGGAAATTTTGTTTTTGAGGTTGATGGTAAGCTACTTAAAAGAGAAGATGAATTTGGAGAAATAGCTAGTTCCATACTTAATTTAAAAAATTCCCTAAGAGAGATGATTAAGGATGTTATAGAAAGTTCAGATAGAGTTGGTGGAGAAAGTGAATCATTAACTAAAATAGCTAAAGATTTTAGTGAAACTACTACTAATATTGCTAAAGCAGTTGAGGAAGTTGCAGCAGGAACTAATAATCAAACACTTTCATTAAGCAATATGGTGAATATATCATCTGAATTTGAAAATACATTGGATGGAATATCTTCAAAGTTTAAAGACGTAGCAAAAATGGTAAATGACATTCATGGAAAGTCTAATATAGGGAAAAAAGACATAGAAGAGGTATCGCAAGAGTTTAGTAAAATGCTTAATACCTTTAACGAATTTAGAGAAAAACTAGAAGCCATGGGTAAAAACATAGATGAAATAAATGAAATTACATATTTAATAAAAGGAATATCAGAGCAGACAAACCTTTTAGCACTTAATGCAGCTATTGAGGCAGCTAGTGCAGGGGAAGCTGGGAAAGGCTTTTCAGTAGTAGCTGAAGAGGTAAGAAAACTTGCTGAAAGAAGCAAAGAAGCCTCTGAAAATATACAAAAAATAAGCAGTAAGGTATTAAATGATAACAAGAATATATCAAGAGGAACAATAGAATTAAATAAAGAGTTATTGACGCAAAAAGATATAATAATAAAAACATCAGAAGCCTTTGAAGAAATAGCTTCCTCTCTAAATAATGTAGCGCCACAAATAGAAAACATGGTAAAAGCTACGGATATATTAGATAAAAAGAAAAAAGAGCTAATAGATGATATTAATTTAGTATCATCAATATCACAGCATGTATCCTCCTTTGCAGAAGAAATTACAGCATCTGCAGAAGAGATGAGTGCAGCAAGTCAAGAGATATATGCATCATCAGAACTTTTACATGAATCTTCAGAAAAGGTTCAAGAAGAACTTGAAGTCTTTAAAATAGATTAATTAAAGTATAGAGCTTTATTGTTATGGACAGAGTTATATATTATAATAGTAAAAGATAATAAAACCAAGTAGGTGATATAATGGTTAGAAAGAGTAACAATAAAACTTTAGCGGAAAATAGAAAAGCTCATCATG
Organism: Clostridium sp. UBA1652; assembly: GCF_002320975.1. Classification (NCBI taxonomy): domain Bacteria; kingdom Bacillati; phylum Bacillota; class Clostridia; order Eubacteriales; family Clostridiaceae; genus Clostridium; species Clostridium sp. UBA1652. Next base: position 28,875 of record NZ_DCLI01000087.1, on the reverse strand, counting down.
ATTATTTTGTAGAAGAAGCTATGGAAGCAGGAATAGAACTTGTAGGAACAGAAGTAAAATCTATAAGAGCAGGAAGAGCTAACCTAAAAGAATGTTATGCAGAAGTAATAAATGGAGAAGTGTTTATTAAAAATATGCACATAAGTCCCTATGAGCAAGGAAATATATTTAATGTAGAACCACTTAGAGTTAGAAGATTACTTTTACATAAAGAAGAAATAAGAAGACTTATAGGTTTAGTTCAACAAGTAGGATTAACACTTATCCCTTTATCTTTATATTTAAAAAATGGAAGAGTTAAAGTTAACTTAGGAGTTTGTAAAGGTAAAAAGAATTACGATAAGAGAGATTCTATGTTAGAAAAAGCTCATAAAAGAGATGTAGAAAGACAAATGAAAGAAAGAAGCAGATACTAGTTTAAAGAAGCTATTACAAAAATGTTTTGTTATGGCTTCTTTTTTATTGGAAATTTGAGGTATAATTTATTTATGTCAACTAGTGAAAGAAGGTAAATGGAAAAATGGGAGAGTACAAAGATATTACAAGAGGACAATTATTTATACGAATGATGATTAATCCAATATTTATAGCAGTTTATTGGTTTTCTTTTTATAATCTATATACCTTGTGTAAGTTTGGAAGAATGAATAACAACCTTACAATGCTGCTTTTATGCTTAGCATTTTTTGTTGTATATTTAATAATTTTTATAGTAAGGAGTCTTAAGAAGCCTATAACCATAAGAATAAGAATTAAAAATAGAAGTATAAGACTGGCTTATGGTGTTATTGCATTAATTTTTATGTTTTCATTGTTTATATTTTATGGAGGTAAGATATATAAAACCAGCATGAATTTTAATGGGAAACTTTCATGGATATTAAAGGATTTGAAGGATAAGAAAACAGTAGAGCTTAAGCATAATAATATATATGAGGATGGAATAGAAGGAATACTACAAGATATTAATAAAAAAGTTCCTATGGCACAAAAACTATATATAGCAAATGGTGTTGACATTAAATTCGATAAAGAAGGAACAATAACCTCATTTAATACCTTTTTATATGGCAAAAATGATAAAGACACACTGGAAAGCTATTTAATTAGCTATAATAAAAATGAATCAAGTAAGATAACAATATATCTACATGGAAATGTAAATGGGGACTTTAATGAGGACAAACTTCTAGAACCACTTATAAGTACAATGAAGGTTATTCCACTTAAAGAAACTATAAGCAAATGGGACGAAAATCAATATGGTATTCTTTATTCAGGAAAAAGAAGCTTTGGATATAATGGAAGCGGAGTTCTTTATATAGATTCAGAAGGAAAAACAAGGGCAGTTAAAAATAGGGATCCAGAGATAATAGGATATGCAGTATCCGTATATGTACCAGGAAAAGAAAGTGCACTTACACCCTACAGATATATACTAGTAGAGGATTTAAATAATATCAAAAGTGAAACTCTAAACAAAGGAAGCAAAGATATTCCTAAAGAAGAGAGTAATGGAGTAGATAAATTTTACTTATCAGAAAAAACAGGATATAGATTAGAAGTAACAGATGCAGCAGCGGGGAGTAGAGCTTATGCACTAGAGAAAACCTTAGATGGTGGAACCAAATGGTCACTTATAAATGGTGATCCATTCTTAGGGAATATTGGAACAGCAGGAGGAATAGTTTTTTTAGATGAAAGACTAGGATTTATATGTTTAGCGCATAGTGGTGGTGCACGTGGAGAATTATATAGAACGGAAGATGGGGGAACTACCTTCACAAAGATAAGTTTTCCAGAAGTAAAAATACCATTAAATGGATCAGAACCATATAATCCTTTTGACCTTCCTGGAATGCCAACTAAAGAAGGAGAAGATCTTAATATATTAGTTGGACAAGGTTCAGATGGGGATTATAATGGAGGAATTAAGGCTCTTTATAGATCAAAAGATCAGGGAAAGACATGGGAGTATGTAAAGGAAGATAAATGATAGTTGATTTAGTGAAGAAGCAATTACAATGAGAGTAGTTGCTTCTTTCTATGCTTGAGATTTTTCATGTGGGAAAAATAAGATTTTATGTAAACGAATTAACAACTGTTTGAGCAATAAGTTATAATAAGTATATATACGTAGTGAAGTTTAAATACCAAGGATGGATTAAGAATAATAGAGCAATACCTAAAAAATAAATGGGGGAGTAAATATGATTTTTGATCCTAAAAAAGTAAAGACACTAAATGATTTAGAGATGATCGTTTATCAATATGTTGTGGATAATTTAGATGAGGTTTCAAAAATGACCATAAGAGAATTGTCAAATGTGTGTCATGTATCTCCATCAAGTATTCTACGTTGTTGCAATAAATTGGGTTTCTCTGGCTATGCCGAATTTAAGTATAAGATTAAACAAAAGGTTGATGAATACGACTCACAAGCAATTGAAGAGTTTTTTGATTTAGGTTCACATATAAAGGGGTTTTTAAAGGATGTAAATAAACAGGATTATAGAAAGGTTTTAAAACCTGCTATAGATATGATAGTAAATGCTCGTCATATAGCTTTCTCAGGAATAGGGACTAGCGGTATATTAGGGGAGTATGGAAGCAGATATTTTACAAACATGAAGATGAATGCCTACAGTATATCAGATCCTTTTTACCCAATTCCACCTAGAGGACTTGAAAATACCTTAGCCATAATTATTTCTGTATCAGGAGAAACCGTACAGATGATAGAGAAAGCTGAGGATTTTAAGAGATATGGAGCTAAGGTTCTAAGCATTACAAACAATGAAGAATCAACTTTAGCTAGAATTGCTGATTATAATTTGTCCTATTATATGCCAGAAGTGAAAAGCAAGGAAGAGACATACTTAAACCTAACAACTCAAGTTCCTGTTGTAACCTTAATTGAATTATTAGCCCATCAAGCTTATATAAGAATGAACAAAGAACAAGAAGATTAATTTTTCTTGTTTCTTTTTTTGGAATACGTTCCTAAGAATATGTAAAATATATAAATTTATGTAAACATTTTTTATAATATAAGTGTAGGCTTACAGAAAAAATATAGGAGGGAAGGATAATGTTAAAGAAATTTCTAACTGGAGTTTTGACCTTAAGTATGATTTTTACAAATGCTAATCTGGTATTTGCACAGGGGAACGCGGTAGTTGATAAAAATAACTACCAGGCTAATGACGCATATTCTTATATAGTTTCGGCAACCTCAGGAAAAGTCATAAGCGTTGCACAAGATGGCTCACTGCTTGAGAATGTTGATCAAACCAATGGAAATGACCTTGGAGACAATGCATTATTTACAGTCCAACAATACCCGGCTGTTAATCGTATTCAAATAAGCAGAGTAGATAATCCTAGTAATGTTTGGGTAAGCAACAATGGAAACCTATTAGCAAATGGAACAAAACAAAGCGAGATGACAACAGGCAAGTGGGAAGGCTTTGAGACAGAAATAGTTGATGGAAGTTCAGGTTTATTAAGATTAAAGAATTTTGAAGGAAAGTATATAAATGTAGCTAACAACAAATTAACTATAGGTACAACCAGTTCAGATCAGGCAGAAAAATTCTATATAATTTCACCTAAATACAACGATGTTAGTGTATATATTGAACATAAACAATCAGGAAAATATATAAAAGCAGATGGGGTTAATGGTAATCCAATAAAGGTTACTGGAGAAAAAACAAATGGAGCAATTGGAGATGACCTAAGATTTTTCCCTTTATATGGTTCATATGATGGGGTTCCAGTAATGAACTTTGTTTCTAAAGCATTTTCAAACCTAGCTTGGAAATCAGGTGGAGCAGAAGAAGTATTCCAAAATGCAGATGTAAAAGCATGGGGATGGGAATCCATAATAGTATCACCTAATGGAGATGGAACAGTTTCCTTTAAAGATTCACAAAATGGCAGCTATATTACTGTAGTGGATCAAAAAATGAGAAGAGGCTACACAGGTGAGCTTACTAACAATGAAAAGTTTGTTATCCACTCAGTTACAAAACCAAAGAAGGTTTCAAATGTACAAGCTACTAATACAAATGATACATCATTTAATGTTTCTTGGAGTGGTGTTACTAATAGTATACTTACTGGATATAAGGTTGTTGTAATTAATAAGGCAACCTTGGCGCAAGTATTTAATAAAGAAACAAGTGGAACCTCACTAAACGTTACGAACTTAACACCTGGAACTAACTATACAGTAATGGTTAGTACAGTAAATGGAGATAGTCCACAATCTGAAAGTGTAAATATTGATGTTCAAACCACAAATGGTTCAGGACCAGTTACAACTAGTAATTTAAGTCTTAAGGAAGTTCAAGGAGGACTTCAGATATCTTGGAAGGCAGTTGATGGAGCAAACAGCTATCAAATATATCGTGCTAGAAGTGCTTATGATAGAGATGGCTACAAGAAAATAGCAGAAGGAATCACTGGACTAACCTATACAGATACTAATATAAACTCAGGCAAGTACAATAACTACTACAAAGTTGTAGCTGTAAATTCAAATGGAGCATCAGGATTATCTGATGAATTCACATCTTTAGAAAAAGAGATGTTTGGAGAAAACATGATTTTCTTCTCCCCATTTGATGATATAGCAAACATTGACAAGGTAGTATTAGATATATTCAAACTACAAAACGACATAGAAAAAGATGCACAATTTAATGAAAATCGTTTCTCACTTTACTTTAAACCAGGAGATTACACAAGCACAAGAACTATGCCAGTTGGATTTTATACTCAAGTTGCAGGACTAGGTAAAACACCTTATGATGTAAAATTAAACAATCTAGAGGTGCCAGCATATTTAGCTAATAACAATGCAACCTGTAACTTCTGGAGATCAGTAGAGAACTTCTCAGTTATAAAAACTGGAGATAACAGCTCTTATTATGGAGGCTGGAGACCAGATCAATTTAACTGGGGAATAGCACAAGCAGCACCAATGAGAAGAATATACTCTCAACGTCCAGTAAGCTATGACTGGAATTATGGATGGGCAAGTGGTGGATATGTTGCAGACAGTCTTATTGAAGGAGTTACAAGTGACGGTAACAGCTCAGGAACCTTCTCAGGACAACAATTCTATACAAGAAACTCGAATGTAACTGGAAAAGTATATGGAACAACCCTAAATGCCTTTTATCAAGGAGTTATTGCACCTAACTTACCAACAGCACAAACAGGAACACAATTACTAAAAGGCAACGGCTATAGCAACTGGGCAATTCCGACCTCAGATAATCAACAACAAGTTAATACAAGTATTACAAACACTCCAAAAATAAAAGAAAAACCTTTCCTATTCTTAGATGATGATGGAGAATATAAAGTATTTGTTCCTTCACTTAAGACTAATAGTAGAGGAATTTCATGGTCTAGAACCAGTATGGGAACTGGTAATGTTGTTTCCTTAAATAACTTCTATATAGCAAAAGAAGGGGATACAGCTAGTAAAATAAATGGGCAATTAAGCAGTGGCAAAAATATATTCTTTACTCCTGGCGTATACCATGCAGAACAAGTAATAAATGTTAATAATCCAAACACTGTTGTTTTAGGAACTGGTATGGCATCAATTATTCCTGATAATGGAGATGCAGCTATGAAAATTGCAGATGTAGATGGAGTTACAGTAGCAGGATTAATATTTGATGCAGGAGCACACTCAAAAGCATTATTAGTAGTTGGACAAGATGGAGCAAATAAAGACCATTCATCAAATCCAACACTTTTATCAGATTTATTCTTTAGAGTAGGTGGAACCACAAGTAGCTTAACAAAAGCAGATGATGCTTTAATAATAAATAGTGATGATGTAATAGGAGATCACTTCTGGATATGGAGAGCAGACCATGGTGCAGGTGTAGCTTGGAATGGAAACACATCAAAACATGGATTAATAGTAAACGGTGATGATGTAACTAGTTATGCACTATTCAATGAACATTTCCAAGATTATGATACCCTATGGAACGGTGAAAATGGAGCAACCTACTTCTATCAAAATGAAAAGGCATATGATCCAATAAGCCAAGAAGCATGGATGTCCCATAGTGGCACTGTAAAAGGCTACGCAGCTTATAAAGTAGCAAACAATGTAAACAACCACTATGCAGTAGGACTTGGAATCTACAACGTATTTATATACACAGGTCCAACCTATGATTCAACAGAAGTACAAATAGAACTTGAAAATGCAATTGAAGTACCAAACAAAGAAGGCGTAGTTGTAGAAAATGCCTGCATACAAACCTTCGCAAATGAAAATGCAGTAATGCAAAAATTTAATCACATCATAAATGGAACAGGTGAAGGCGTAAGCAGCGGTATCGACAAAGTAACAGGAGAAAAAGGAGAAGGCTGGTCACGTAAATTTATCCTAAGCTATAAAAACGGTAGAACTGTTAGAGGCTTCAACGGAAGCATAATAGAACAAGGATATCAGCCAACAAATGAATAAGAGTTAATATGAAGGAGCCTTAGGGCTTCTTCTTTTTTTAAAAAATAATACCTAGTATTAAAATATTTTTTAGCCTTAGATTAGCTGCTAAAACTTAAGAAAAACCAATATCTTTGAGGAAGTGAACAATTAGAACCTCTTTAAATTTATATATTGACATAAATAAAAGTCTAAAATTAAATTTTTATTAAAAACACTAAAATATTAATAATATATTAAGCGAAATAAATATTATATTACATATTGACACTAATATAAATATAATATTAAAATATTATCAAGACGTGAGTTGCAACTCACGAGATAGAAAGGGGGAGTTTATAATGGCATATAAGGGATTTGCAATTGATAATTATCTTGATGCAGAAAAAGTTACAAAAGAGCTGGATGAACTTATAAAAAAGCCAGTGCATTCAATAAAAAAAGAGTATTTAGATGAATATATAGAAGAATACTTTAATAAAAAATGTACTAAGTCAAAAGAAATGATTGATGAGGCAAAAAATATTATTCCAGGGGGAGTTCAGCATAACTTAGCCTTTAACTATCCATTTCCAATTGTTATAACAAAGGCTGAAGGGGCAAAACTATATGATGTAGATGGAAATTGGTATTATGACCTTTTACAAGCAGGTGGACCTACTATACTTGGAAGTAATCCTCCTAAGGTTAGAGAACAGGTAATTGAACTTTTAAATACCTGTGGACCATCAACAGGACTTTTCCATGAATATGAATATAAGCTTGCAAAAAAAATATCTGATATGGTTCCATCTGTAGATATGTTCCGTATGTTAGGTTCAGGAACAGAAGCTTGTATGGTTGCAGCTCGTATTGCAAGACTTAAAACAGGGAAGAAAAACATCTTAAAAATGGGAGGAGCTTATCATGGATGGTCAGATCAGCTTGCCTATGGTATAAGAGTTCCAGGAACAAAGGGTATGATGTCAAAAGGGGTACCTGGTTTTGTATTTAAGCATACCGATGAATTTTTCCCTAATGATTTAAATGATTTAGAAAGAAAGCTTTGGAAAAATAAGTTCTATGGTGGAACAGCAGCAATATACATAGAACCAATGGGACCAGAAAGTGGGACAAGGCCTGTATCTAAAGAATTTATTAAAGGAACAGAAGAATTAGCCCATAAATATGGAGCACTTTTAATATTTGATGAGGTTGTAACAGGATTTAGAATAGGTAACAGCGGAGCACAAGGGTATTTTGGTGTAGACCCTGACTTAACTGTGTTTGGAAAAATCATAGCAGGAGGATATCCAGGAGCTGGAGGAGTAGGTGGACACAAGGATTGTATGGCCTACCTAGGAGCAGGACTTGATTCTTCTGGTAAAAAAGTATCTAAGGCTATGTGTGGAGGAACCATGGCAGCAACTCCAATTTCTTGTGTAGCAGGATATTTTGCTCTTTCAGAAATAGAAAGTACAAATGCTTGTGAAAAAGCAGGACGTATGGGAGATAGACTTACAGCAGGACTTCAAAAATCAATAAAAAAATATGACCTACCATTTGTTGCATTTAATCAAGGCTCAATCTGCCACTTAGACAATGCAGGAACTATGCACTTTAGCGTTAATCTAATGAAACCATGGAAGATTCCAAATGTATTAAAAGAAACTGGTATACGTCAAAAAGAAATGGAGCACATGGGGGCAGCTTATATGGCTGAAGGAATAGTTACCCTAGCAGGCTCAAGACTTTACACAAGTGCTGCTTACACAGAAGAAATGGTTGATGATTTGTTAGTAAGATTTGATAGAGTATTCTCTAAGTGTGGACAGATTTAAAAAGGGGATTTAGCCTTGAAAGGAGGGTATTATGGCATATTCTATAAAAGAGGGTAAAGACTTAGTTATAAAGGCTGGTAAGATCTTAGTTGAGAGTGGACTTATTGCAAGAACTTGGGGAAATATTAGTGCAAGAATATCTGATACACAATTTGTTATAACACCAAGTGGTTTAGCTTACGAAAACCTAACTCCAGATGAGATAGTAGTTGTAAACATAGAAGACTGTTCTTATGAAGGAAACATTAAACCTTCAAGTGAAAAGGGAATTCATGCAGATGGTTATAGGTTAAGGAAAGATGTAAACTTCATTATTCATACCCATCAAGTAATGGCATCAGCTATTAGTATAGATGGAAAAAGTATAGAAGTTTATAATGAAGAGTTTAAAAAAGTACTTGGAGAAAAAGTGCCTTGTGCAAGTTATGGAATGCCTTCCACAAAAAAACTTAGAAAAGCTGTTGAAAAAGTCATAAGTGAAAACAAAAATAGCAACGCTGTTTTAATGAAATATCATGGAACAGTATGTTATGGCAAAGACTTAGAAGATGGGTTTAATATTGCAGAAACTCTTGAAAAACTTTCAGAAGATAAGTTTAATAAGATATTTTCTGAGAAAGAGGAAACCGTAAGCCTATTTAAGGATTATGGGAAAAGTTATCGTAAAGGGGTAAAATTCGTTCTAAATTATGAGGGGAAAACTGAGGAATATACAGTAGGAGAGGTAAAAGAGGAAGCTCCTAAGGTAGTAAAATTACATGAAGCTATATATAAATATAGTAAGGTGAATAATATTATTCATGGAAAAGAAGAAGCTATATTAAAAGTCTGCAGAGAGGGCCATGTGCTTAAGCCCTATCTTGATGACTTAGCTCAAATTGCTGGAGTAAATATAAAGTGTTTAAAAGATTCAGAAGATAATATAAAGAATATAGCAAAGGAATTAAAAAATAAAAATGCAATTTTAATAGAAGGAATAGGAGCTTTATGCACAGGAATAACAGAAAATGAAGCTGAAGCTGTGGATATGGTGTTAAACAAAGGGTGTATAGCAGATATTTATGGAACCAAGTTAAATCTATCTCCTTTAGGCTCACTAGATGCTAATATTCAAAGAATAATCTATGTAAAAAAATACTCAAAACAGAAAGATAAAGAGGTATAAAAGAAATGCTAAGAAAATTGACAGAAGAAAAAATAGAAGAAATTCTAGAAACAGGAATAGCAGAGTTTGCTGAAAAAGGTTTAGACAGAGCCAACGTTAATGTTATTGCAAAAAATGCAGGAATAAGTGTGGGGGTATTATACAAGTATTATGGAGATAAAGAAACCTTCTTCTTAGCTTGCCTTAGAAAAAGTCTCAAGGTTTTAGAATCTGTGCTTAAAGAAGTAGTTGATAGTGAAGATAAGATTTTGGTTAGGGCTGAAAAAATGATACGTGCAGTACAGGCTTATTCAAGAAAACACAGCAACTATATAAATATGTATAACGAAATAACCTCAGGTGGAAGTAAAAAGTTTGCAGAGGTCCTTGCAAAGGAAATAGAAACAGTAACTTCAAAAGCCTATAGTGAATTAATAGAAAAAGCCATGAGAGATGGAGATATAAGAAGTGATATAAATCCTCGTATGTTTGCCTTTTTCTTTGATAATTTACTAACCATGATGCAGTTTTCCTATAGCTGTGATTACTACAAGGAAAGAATGAAGATTTTCTGTGGTGAAGATGTGGAAAACAGAGATGAAGAGATGATATCACAGTTACTTAAGTTCCTAGAATCTGCATTTACTTTCAATCAAGCAGAAGTAATACACAAATAATAGAAGAGGTTGAGATCCTCCACAAATAAAAATTAAATAAATTGGGGTGCAATTGCACGAAAAGTAGGTGATGGTATGATATATGTAATTGCTTATGACATTGGGACAACTGGTGTAAAAACTTGTCTTTTTAGTATTGAGAAAAACATAGAATTAATAGCTCATGCCCACAAAGGATATAATCTTTATATGATGGAAAACGGCGGTGCTGAGCAAAACCAAGAAGAATGGTGGGAGGCTATGTGCTTAACCACCAAAAAGATATTTGAAAAAACCTCAATAGAACCTTCTGAAATATCAGGAATCTCCTTCTGCTCCCAAATGCAAGGGCTGGTGCTTGTAGATAAGGATGGAGAACCTGTAAGAAGACCTATGAGTTACATGGATCAAAGGGCAGAAAAAGAAATAAAAGAGTGTATGGGAAATGGTATTCAAGTATCAGGTGCAAATGTCTTTAAACTGGTAAGAAGTTTAATGATTTCAAGAGCAGCTTCAACAAGTGTAAAAGATCCTGTATGGAAATATAAATGGGTTCAGAATAACGAACCAGAGAATTTTAAAAAGGTGTACAAGTGGTTAGATGTAAAAGAGTATCTCATAAATAAGTGTACAGGAGAATTCATAATGACTGAGGATTCAGCCTTCTCAACTCTTTTATATGATACAAGAAAAGATAAAGAAGGTTGGAGTCAAGCTTTATGCAAGATGAATGGGGTAGATATGAATCATCTGCCGAAAATAATAAAGTCTACCGACATGGTAGGGGGACTTAGGAGAAAATCTGCTGAAGAATTAGGTTTAGTAGAAGGAACACCTGTATTTGGAGGAGGAGGAGATGCTTCCTTAATAGGACTTGGAGCAGGTTGTGTTGAACTTGGAGATACTCACATATATTCTGGAACCTCTGGATGGGTTTCAACAGTTGTGGACAAGCAAAAGGTTGATATAAAAAGAATGATAGCCTCAATAGTTGGAGCACAAACAAGATATTATAACTACTTTGCAGAAATGGAGACAGCAGGGAAGTGCCTTGAATGGGTGAAAGACCATCTAGCCTTAGATGAGATTGATATATATCTTGAGAAAAAGCAGATAATAGAAAGTGACGAGGCCATTTATAAAAGTCTATATGAGTATCTAATTAAAACCATAAATGAAATAGGACCAGGAGCAGGTGGAGTAATTTTTACACCTTGGCTTCATGGAAATAGATGTCCCTTTGAAGATCCAAATGCCTCAGGAATGTTTTTTAATATAACCTTAGAAACAGGAAAAACAGAACTTATACGTGCTGTACTAGAAGGGATATGCTTTCATCTAAGATGGATGCTTGAGGGACAAGAGGAAAAAATAAAAACATCAAAAACCATTAGATTTGTTGGAGGGGGAGCCTTATCAGAAACCACAGCTCAGATATTAGCAGATATTACAGGGCATAAGATAGATATAGTAAAAAATCCTCAAAATGTAGGAGCAGTTGGAGCAGCAGCCTTAGTTGGGGTAGGCCTTGGGGTTATCGAAGATTTAAAAGCCATAAAAAACTATATACCAGCAGTAAAAGTATTAGAACCCAATAAAGAAGCAAAAAAGATCTATGATAGAAACTTTGAAGTATTTAAAAGATTATACAAAACCAATAAAGATAATTTTAAGTATATTAGAAATAGTATTTAAAAGTAATTTATATGATACAATCACCTACAAAATGAAATATAAATTAGAAGACAATGGAGTCATCTTAAAATAGATGGCTCCGTTTTGCGTTTTGTAGGTGAAAAAAATTAATAGAAAGGATGATGCCATGTGAAAATACTCTTAAAAAATGGGAAGATTTATGATGGAACAGGAAATAAACCTCGACATTACTTTAAACCATTTATAAATCAAGGGATAACCACATTTGTAACAGGAAACTGTGGACTATCACAGGCTGGTTTTGAGAAAAACAGTCCTTATATTAAAAATATTGGTGGGGGGCTATTTTCCCATAAAGACACCACAAAAGAATATGGTGATATGGGAGAGTTTTTTGAAGCAATACACAAAAACAATCCTTGTAATATTGCAGCCTTAATAGGACATTGTTCAGTTAGAGCAGGACTTATTGGATTAGAAAATAAACCCTTAACTCAAGAGGAAGAAGAAAAAATGTTAAATATCCTAGAAAAAGCCTTAGAAGATGGAGCCTGTGGAATATCTTTAGGTTTAATGTATGAACCAGGTTTATATGCAGAGACAAAGGAACTAAAAAAGGTTTCAGAGCTTTGTATAAAATATGATAAACCTCTTACAATTCATCCAAGAGCAAACTCCGCAGTTTCAATGGCATACCCTGAACTTTTTGGGCGTTCCCATTTATTAAGAGCAGTTGATGAACTTGTGGAAATATCAAAAGGAACAAACCTAAAGCTTCAGTATTCCCATGCAATATTTGTAGGAAGAAGATCCTTTAAAGATAAGGATGAATTTCTTTCAATAATTCATAAATTAGGTGAAGAGGGTGTAGATGTTGGGTTTGATATCTATCATGAATTAATGGGAGTATCAGTTATAACAGTAATTCTTCCAACCTGGTATCAAGCTATGGACTTAAAAGAAAGAGAAAAACCAATAAATAAATTAAAACTATGGCTTTTATGTAATGCATCAAGTAGGTTATTAGGTTTTGGATTTAATGATATAGAAATAGCATATATAGGAGAAGGATTCGAAGAATTTGAAGGTAAAACAGTACATGAAATTGGGAAAGAATTAAATAAATCAGATTTAGATACCTACCTTTATTTATGTGAAAAAAATGATTTTAAAGGAAGAGTAAATATGAAACCCTACAGCACAGAAGAAATAATAAGCGAACTATCAAAGGAGGATAGCTGCATATACATGACGGATGCTTGGGTTGAAGATAAGGGAGTTCAAAATCCAGCTATATACGATTGTTTTCCAAAATTTCTAAGAGCCTCACTATTAGGAACAGGAGATAAGATGGAGAGAACCATAAGAAAAATGACAGGACAAACCTCAGATAGATTTTCTCTAAAAGACAGAGGATACATTAAAGAAGGTTACTTTGGAGACATTACAATCTTTAATGAAGAGAAACTAAAAAATACCCTTCCAGATCAAAAGAAAGCCTTTGGAATAGAAAAAGTATTTATAAATGGAAAACTAGTATTAGAAAACGGACTCTTAGATGAAGAAGCCCTAAAAACTTCAGGTCATGCAGTAAAAAGTGTATAAAGAAAAGGAGGATAAAATGAAAAATAAAGATGATAACCTAAAGAGAGAAATCATTCGTGGCATTAAATTTGGTATATTCTCAATATCAGCAGGAATCATAGAAATAATATCTTTTTCAATCTTTAATGAATTAACAGACTGGCCTTACTGGCCAAGCTATGTGATAGCAGTAATACTATCAGTAATATGGAACTTCACATTAAATCGCAGATATACCTTTAAATCCGCAAACAATATAGCAGTAGCAATGACAAAAATCCTTGCCTTTTATCTAGTTTATATACCAGCATCAACACTAATAGGAAACTATCTAGCAGACACCCTGCACTGGAATGAATACCTAGTAACCCTCATAAACATGGGAGCAAACTTCATATTAGAATTCCTATATGACCGCTTTTATGTTTTCAAAAAATCCATAGACACAAACCATCTAGCAAAGAAAAGCTCAGTATAACTTAGATCCTCTTAATTACTAGGGTTAATTAAGAGGATTTTGCATTGATGCTTTGTACTCATCTAATAGGTAGAAGCATTCCCAAGCATTATGGAGAATATATAATGAAATGGACACTCTATATTATATTTAAATAGTAGGATTTCTGTCACAAGTTATTGAAAAAATTTCAAATTTAAGGTTTTAAGAGGAGTTTAATGGAGCTTGAGAAGAAGCTCCTACAGTGCAGAAGTTAAAAGGAATTTAATGGAGAATTCCTGCGGAATCTCCTACAGTGCAGAAGTGCACTTCTGCTCGGTAGAAGCGTTCCTCAGTTTCAATCTAATCCTTTTAGAAATTTAACAATATTTTTTATAAAAAGATGAATAAAGAGTAGGCAGAAAAAGTAGACTACCTATTGAATGTCTGAATGTCTGAATGTCCTAATATCGTAATGTCACAATATCACAATGTCTGAATGTCGCAATATCTTAATATCGTAATAGCACTATATCCTAATGTCATAATAGCGTATTTATATTGTATTATGGTGAAGTTAAAAGGAATTTAATGGAGCTGAGGATCGCTCCTACAGAATATAGGTGCGTAATTCACTAAATTATTTAGATATTAAAAGGAATTTTATTAAATTAGTATCCTTTTAAGAACAGTTTTAATAGTATATAAGTATAGCGTAAAATGAGTCGAAAAATGCTCTTAAAGGGACTAATATCAAAGGATTTGATGAAATAATATATTGTGGAGATATTATTGGAGGTGGATCATTTCCAGAAGAAACTGTGAAAGAAATAAAATCTATATTAACTGTGGCTCGTTAGGATGTACCATACAAGTGAAGGAATTGAACAGGGGGAATATTAACTATAGACAATCAGAAATATGTTTTTCAAAAAGTTTTTGCTGAGTATGATCTTAAAAGCGTTTTAGAGACAATTAATTTAATTAAGTATCCAACATATTAAGATATTAAGAAATTCTTTTACAGTGTTAGATAGATATAAGTCTAAAGTTTAATTGGTAGTTAACTTCAACATAACCAGTAGTATTATGAGTTGGTAATAGGAATCTCTTGAACGGGGTATTCATATGAGGTAGTATAGTGAATATAAGGAGCCAAGCCGCTCCTTATTAGTGTCTAACTTGACAATATGACTTAGCTGTTGTAAAATTAAAATCTACAATTAAATAATGCAATTTGCGTTTGAAAAACTTAAAATACCTAACATGGGGGCGTTTTGGCTTCGACGGGGGTAAGATGGGTTTGATAAGCGAGCCGGGGGAAGCATGGTCCCACGAGATCAACTATGCAATAAATATAAACGCAGAAGACAATTTTGCATTAGCAGCTTAATATAGTTGCTCATCAGCCCAGGGTGCCCACGCCTTGGATCACTGGTGTCATTGAGTGGGAAACGAAGTTTAGCAAAGCTTTGAGCTAGAGGGGTATTTATGAAGCTACTGAAACAGGAAGTATGTCTGTAGACGTCTTGTGGAGGGAATCCTAAATTACAGAATGCGCTCGGAGAAAGTCAAGCTGGTCTGCTTTCGGACAGGGGTTCGATTCGTAAGATGAGTCGCCTTAAGAAGTGATTCTTAAGTGATAACTTGGCTTTATCGGTGAACCCGAAACAGATAATGCTGTCGGCAATACCGAGAGGTATGTAGAGAAATCTAACAGCCTTGTATCGACTTATAGGTTCCTAAAAGCTTAAGCTTATGGAATACTAAGATAGAAGTTCAAAACTATATTATAGCTTCTATAATACGCCAAGCATCATAATTATTATGATGAAGATATAGTCAGTGCCATACGAAACTATGGATGCACATGACCCCTCGCCTCCACCAAAAAATCACTACAATTGTGATACAATTTAGAGTCACTGATATCAGTGGCTTTTTTTGTTGTTTCATGGGAAAATAACTATTGTAAAATTAATATTGAAGGCTGAAATGGATTGTATTTGTCAATTAGTGCACACATCTAGTTTTTTAGAAATTAGGGGTGTGCACTTTTTGATAGAAATAATTAAGGAAAATATGATTAAAATACAAATTTGGTATATAATGAAAATAAGAAAAATATAGCAATGGAGCTTATTAATTAAGACATTAAATAAATATAAAATAAAATTAATTGACTACAAAATATATCCTAAAGTAGATTATTCAGAGTTACATAAATTCTAAAAAGCCATTGGTTATTTTAATCGGTGACTCAAACGACATATTAGCAATTGATAGGATAACAAAATCATTATTGGTATTATGTGGAGAAAATAGAGGCTACTATTTTTTTAGGGGGAGTGTATAGGTGTTAGAAAATCTAACGTTAATAGATATAGAAAAAGAGTTAAGCAATAAACTTAAAGAGTGTGAGTTAGTAAGCGATTTACGATTAACATATCAAGATTTTTGTATATTAGAAAGAAGTTATAAGGAGATATTAGGACAGTTTAATGATATCAATTTTCTAGTTAGTAGTATTAAATGCTTTGAAGCTACAACAACTACCATTTTAGTATATGAGGCATTATATAAATATAGGAAAAGCTTTTGGGATAATATAATTGGACTATTAAATATTGAGGGTAAGGATATAAACTTTGTTAAAGATACCTTTGTTAGTGTTTTTAATTTTACCATAAGAAAATATAAATTAAAAACATTTAAACATGTTGGTGGTTATAAAAATATAACGCCGATGATTTGTCATAGTGGAGTACCGAATTCAAGTTTGAGTACACTTTTTGCAATTGCTACAGAGTTTATAGATATAAAAGATATTGGACCAGAGGAAATTATAGAAAATATCAAATATTTTATTAGATATAAGGTTGATAAAACTATATATAGATTTATTACTAATAATGAGGATAGAGCAAAAGAATTTATATATGATCTACAGGTATTAGTAAAAGAAGCAGAGGAAAATGATTATTCCTATGAAGATCTAACAGGTAAGTTTAATAGTCTTGAGGATAGGATTATAAATGAATATGTTAAATATAGAACTTCAAATGAATATTTAGGAATTAAAAATAATAAAAAGAAAAATTATATTATTCAACCAAGAATAACTTTAGATAGTATTAGTAGTGGGTTAATTATAATTTTACCATCTAATATTGTTAAAAATAGCTTTTTAGATTTTGTAGAATGGCATATAACAACAGACAAAAGTTCAGATATTATAAAGTGTATCTTATACGAAAAGGGTGGACAATGTATTAGTGAAAATAAAAGAGTAAAAGTATCGGCTAGTACAAACTATAAAATAAAGCTTATCTATGAAGATGAAGTCCTTAATGAATGGCAATTTAGTGGTTTTGAAGATGTTGAACCCTTTATATTATTTGACCATAAAGGGAATTTATTAAAATCTACTAATGTAAAGGATCAAAATATTTATATTTTAATGAAAAATACTTGTAAATTAAATGCTATAAATATAGATAAAAGAGAATTCGATATTAATGAAAAAGGGTATATAGGTTATATAGGACAGGAGATTAAGTTTAAAGAAAAGATTCAACAAGTAGAAATAATTACAGAAAATGATGATATATTTAAAATAGAGTATAGAGATAAAAATAATATAGTACTATTTGGCAAAAGTGAAGTGTTTAACGATAATTATTCTGAAAATAGCACACCGATATATTCTGAAAAGCCACCTGTTATTAAAATTGATAATGCAGTAACTTTAGATAATACCTACTATGTAGCTATTAGAAATATCAAAAATGATGTAGATATAAAGATACCAGTAGAGTATGAGATAAGTAATGGAGATGCACTAGTTTCACTTGATGCGATTAATTGCTTTAAAGAAAAAAAATATGGTGAGTATGATGTTAGGTTTTATGCCGGTAATAAGCTTGTAAAAATACTTCCATTTAAATTTATACCCAAAATTGAAATTAGTAATGACTACAAATCTGAATATCCATCAGAAAAAGGAAAATATAAAAGTCAAACTATTAAAATTATCTGTGATAAATCTATTATTATAAATCTAGATAATACAGACTATGAGGTTAAAGATGACATTTTACATAAGAACTATAGTTTTAGTTACTATGGTGTAGATCATTTTATAAATGGGAATTTAGAAATAAAAATGAATAATCATTTCTTAAAGTTTAGTATAAAATCTAAAAGTAGAAGTATTTGCTATTCCATACTTAATGAAGGTGAGGATTTAGATAATATAAGTTTTTCTAAAGAACCATTAATGGTATATAAAAAAGAACTTAAAACTAGTAGCAAATTGATAGCTTTAAGCTTTATGGATAGGTCTATTAATAGCTTTAAAGTTGATGTTTTATTAGTTGATTTTAAAGATAATATACTTCAATCAATGAAAATCGAGGCTATAAACAATAAGTGTATATTTATACCATTAAATAAATTTTATGATACTATTAATTCAAGTTCTTCAACTAAATTTGTAATTAAAATAATAGTTAAAAATGATTATGATAAAGTTATAAGTGAGTTTATACCTTGCGTTATAAAGGAAGAGGTAGTGATTTCTAAAGTTAGATATGAGGAACTGGATAGTGGAGATATTGCTTTAAGCTGGATTTCAGAAGGTATAAAGTTAGATAATGAACTAGCTTTAAAAATGTACAATATTTTTAAGCCCTGGGAAGAACCATTAAGTTTATTAATAGAAAAAGATAGTATAAGGGAAGATGGAAAAAGGGTTACTATGTATCTTAAAAAAGATAGACTATCTCTTAGAAATGATACCATGTACTATTTTAATATAGAAGATGAATCAGATGATTTATTTGCTGAAGAGAAAGAAGAAAAAATTTTAAGTTTTAATAAAGATGGGTTATACAATAGAAACTGTAATTATCAATTAGAGAAAGTAGTTAATATAGAAGTATTGATAAGTAATTTGGTTAAAGCTAAAAGACGAGAAGAGTTAGTGATGGTTTTAAATGATATAAAAACTTATAAGATAACAGAAAAACTTTCAAAATATATCCTAAATTCGATATTCTTTTTACATATGAACTATTCAATTTTATGTGATATTGATGTTGAGGATAGAAAATTGAAAAATAAATGTATTTATGGATTATGTCTAAAGTATATCCGAAGTTATAACTTATATAATGTAATGGAATATTTATTAGAAATAGATAGTTATGATAATATAAAAAATCTTTTAGATAAATTAAAAATTGTTAATATTGACGTAGATATTAATAATGGTATTAGTAAAGGAAAAAGAGAAGTTTTATGGGAATCAGATGAGGAAAGAGCTTTTTTAGTTGAAGCTAGAAGTGGAATAAGTTCTAAAAGTATATTAATTAAAAATATTTGTGATTTAATTGGTGACGATTTAGAAATGAAAATCCTAGGATATAGCCACGAGTGTGATACTTGTAAATATAAAGGTAATAAAGGCTGTATTAGTATGTATATTAAAAGAAGATGTAACAAAAGAATAGTTAATTTATCAGAAGAACTACTAGGAAGTAAAGCTATGTATAGTACTTTGTTTGATAAATATAATACAAACTTTAAAAAGAAAGAATTAGATAGTTTAAATTGGATAAATGATACTGGGGATAATGGCGTTATAATTAATGGAACAACATATGTAGAAACATTATTTGAATGGGTAGAGTATTACAACAATGAAAACCGGAAAAAGCTATACGATAAAATAATTAATGACATAACAGAGTTAGGTATACTTATTAAGAAACTAACGGATAACTATGAATTTAAAGTATTTAATAAGATGTTACTAAATAGAAAAGAGGATAATAAGACTTCACCTAATACTTTTGCTTATTATTGTGGTGTAACTATATTGATAGCGTCAATGATGAAATACAAAAGATTAGATAGTTTATTGAGTAATAAAGATAGACAACTAATTGTTAAACTATTGATGATATTTAGAAAAGAAATGGAAAAGGTGTATTTAAGAGATTTGTATGTAATAGAATTTTATTTAATTAAAGGAGAAGGGTTATATGTCGATGGATCCAATTAGAAGTACAGAATATATAAATGAAAAATATAAAGAGTATATTAGTTCGATTTTAAGTGTTAAAGATGAGAGGTTAAAAGAAAAGGCTTTTAAGAAAATATCAGAAGGAAATAAATTTATAAAAGGTCCATACTTAGAAATAACACCAGAATTTGAAAAGGGTAGAAGTATAAAAAATCTTATTGAAGATAATATTTTAAGTAAGGATTTTAAATATTTAAATCATGAATTCGATAATGAAAGATTGCTTTATAAGCACCAAGAAGTGGCAATAAATAAAGTGTGTAAAGATAAAAAGAATATTATTGTAGCAACTGGGACAGGTTCAGGTAAAACAGAATGTTTTTTGATTCCAATTATTAATGAATTAATGAAAGAAAATGAAGAGGGAAAATTAAACTCAGGAGTAAGAGCATTGTTGTTATACCCAATGAATGCTCTTGCAAATGATCAAGTTAAAAGAATTAGAAATGCACTGAAGGAGTATGAAGATATAACATTTGGTAGATATACTGGAGAAACTGAGCCAACTTATAATAAAGCATTAGAATCGTATAAAAAGCAGAACAATGGTGAAGAACCAATAATAAACGAGTTAATATGTAGAGAACAAATGAGAGAAAATCCACCTCATATATTATTAACTAATTACGCTATGTTAGAATATTTACTATTAAGACCAGAGGATAATACATTCTTTGATAATAATAATGGTGATACTTGGAGATTTATTGTATTAGATGAGGCTCATACTTATAAAGGTGCTAGTGGTTCTGAAATATCAATGTTACTTAAAAGATTAAAGGAGAGAGTAAATGGATATGAACTTGGTAAGCTACAGTGTATTGCAACATCTGCAACATTAGGTGGAGGAAAAGAGGATTTTCCAAAGGTAGCTGCTTTCGCTTCAGAGTTGTTTAGTGAAAAATTCTATCCAGAAGATATTATAGAATCAAAGAGGCAGAAATTTGGTGAGGTATCAAGTTTATTACAGGATAGGAAATGTGATTTTTATATTGAATTAAAAAATGACTATAATAATTGTTTATATAATAATTTAAAACTAGATAATCTATGTTATAAATATAATATTAAATATTCACCAAATAAAGAAATTTTTCTATATGAACTATTAAAGGATGATAAAAATCTAAGAATAATACAAAATAGGCTTACAGAAGGAACAAAGAATATTAATGAAGTCATTGAATGGGTATTTACAAATGATAATACTGTAAAATCGAAAGATAAAGAAGAGGCTTTAGTATCATTAATAGAACTTGCATGTATAGCAAGAGTAGATGAATCATCAAAAGCGTTATTACCTGCAAGATATCATTTATTTGTTAAATCTTTAGAAGGAATGTATGCTTCATTTTACCCAACCCCTGAAATCTATTTAGAAAGAAGAGAAGAGGTACATATTCAAAACTCTAAGGTTAAAGTATTTGAACTTGCTAACTGTCAAAAGTGTGGTCAAGAATATATAGTTGGTACAATAGATGGAGATTACTTGAAGCATTATAATGGTAATATAACAGATGAGCACACTCCAATAAAATATTTTAAGGTTTTTGCTGATGAAGAAACAGATGAGGAATTAGATGATGATGATTGCTTATTTGTTGAAGCTAAAAATAATAAATTGAAAAATAATAAATTGGAAGATTATATATTATGTTCAGTTTGTGGGAAGATAGAAAAGGTTGGGAAAAAGAACAATAAAAGCTGTTGTAACGTATATGATGATAGGAAATATTTAAAGGTAAAACATGTTGTAGATAAAGGAATATCAATAAATAGCTGTACATCATGTGGTGGAGTATCAAAGGATATTATTAAAAGATTTTTAACAGCAGATACTGCAGCAACTAATGTTATATCAAGAAGTTTATACGAAATGATACCTGGTAATGTCAAGATTACTATCCCAAAGGAAAATGTTGAGGTTACTGAAGATGATTGGTTTTTTGATGATGGAGAAGAATCAGCTGAAACTGAAGAAACTGTTCAAGAGCTTATTAATCCAAGAAAGTTACTTATATTTTCAGATAACAGACAAGAGGCAGCCTTTTTTGCATCTTTCATGAATGATAAATATAATCAAATATTATGGAGAAAAATAATTATTAAGGCTTTAATGGAGTCAAAAGAAGAGTATTTAGGACCAGATGAAGTTATAACTAGAATGGTTAGAATTGCATCAGAAAACGATGTATATGAAGAAAATATTGATAAATCACAAAAAAATAAAATAGCAAGTACATTCTTAATTAAAGAAATAATCTCTATAGAAAGAAATACAGGGTTAGAGGCACTTGGATTAATTAACTTTAGATATGAGATACCAAAATTAAGTAGAGGTTATGATAAGCTAAATTTATCAGCAGACGAATTTAATGCACTTATTAATGTTTTATTAGATAGTTATAGATATCAAAGTGCAATATCTTTCCCAAGCAATATAATACAAACTGATGAAGCGTTTGAACCTAGAAATAGAGAGGTGTTCTTTAGACTTGAAGAAGGTGAATTAGCAAAAGATAAAACAGTATTAGGCCAATTGCCAAAAGATAAATCAGAAAATAAAAGAAGTAATTTTATAAAGCGGATACTAATTAAAAATGGATTATCTAAAGAAATGGCAAAGGTAGAAGCTAAAGCAATATTAAAGGACCTGTCTACTAAATTAGATGAAAAATTTATAAAGAAAGGTATTGTTGATCAAATTGATGTAAAACCGTTTGGAATAGTCAAAAGAATAAATTACAAAAAAATAAATATATCTTTAGGAAGAGAAGAAACGAAGTTATTTATTTGTGATAGGTGTGGTAAAGTTACAAGTAACAATATATTTGATTTGTGTCCAGAGTTTAGATGTGAGGGTTCGTTAGTAAGTTATTCTTCTAACCTTTCAAATAAGTATAAATACTATAAAGATTTATATAAAGATTTAGATTTAAAGCCAATGATTGCTAAGGAGCATACTGCACAACTTACGAGCAATACTGCAAGTACCCTACAAAAGAAGTTCGAAGAGGGAAAAATTAATGTATTAAGCTGTTCGACAACTTTTGAAATGGGGGTAGACGTTGGACAACTAGAAGCAATAGTTATGAGAAATGTTCCACCTGAAACTTCAAATTACATTCAACGTGCTGGACGTGCTGGACGTCGTGGCTCTTCAACTGCATTTGTTGTTACTTTTGCTAGAAGAAGAAGTCATGATATTAATTATTATAATAACCCAGAAAAAATTATATCAGGAATTATAAAGGCGCCATATTTAGAAACTAAAAATGATAGAATTATAAAGAGACATATGAACTCTATTATATTTGCATATTTCTTTAAGATAAAACCAGATTTGTTTAGAAGAACTTCTTTATTGTTTAATGAGGATGTAGAAGACTTTGGGAGAACTACTTTAAAGGAAATATTGGATAAGTATCCAGAAGAGTTAATGGAAGCTTTAACTAGAGTAGTACCAAAAGAGCTACATGAAAAATTAAAGATAACTAATTGGGGATTCATAGATGAATTATGTGGAGATGAAGGATATTTTACTAGAGTTGAAAATGAATATAGAAATAACATTAGGCAATTAAAGGATTTGCAAAATGAAAGATTCAAAAAAGGTGATAATACAGACTACATTAATAGAATAATGAATACCTACAGGGATAAGTCAAATATAAACTATCTATCAGATAGAAATATTTTGCCGAAGTATGGTTTTCCGGTTGATGTAGTATCATTAGATATTTTAAACAATGATATTTCAGCAAAAGAAATTGAAATTTCAAGAGACTTAAAAATGGCTATTTCAGAATTTGCACCTGGATCCTCAGTAGTTGCTAATGGGAAAGTTTGGACATCCTATTCAATTAATCAGGAAAGTAATAAAGGATGGCCAACCTTTGATTATGCTATATGTGATAAATGCAAAAAAATTCACACTCATGTTAGTGATATATCATCAAAAAAAGCTGACAGTAAAATAGAGTCGTTTTGTGAATGTGGTGAAGAATTAAAAATTAGAAAGTTTATAAAGCCAGAGTTTGGATTTTCAACAAATGTTGATACTCCAAAGGCTACTGGAGACAATAAACCGAAAAAGTATTATGCTAGTAGAGTAACATTTGAAGATTTTGAAAAGCTTGATATTTATCAAGAAAAGGAAGTTATTCAGGATACCATATATATATATGGATATGAAGTTAGTTATAAGTATGCACCAATGGGTAGGTTATTACTTGTAAATTCTGCATTTAACAATATGGGATTCAGGGTATGTAAGTATTGTGGCTATGCAACAGCTGATATGCCAAATAAAGAAAATAAATTTAAGCACAAAAATAAGTTTGGAAATGCATGTCCAAGTGAATACGCGTATAACGTTGATTTAGGTCACCAATTTAATACAGATGTATTGAAAATAGATTTACCTATTTTGGGAGATTCAAATGATATACTGTGGTATAGCCTCTTATATGCAATAATAGAAGGCGCTTGCGATGAATTTGATATAGTTAGAAATGATATAAATGGATGCTTATATTACAATAATTTAACTGTTTCAAAACCATCATTAATAATATTTGACGAAGCAGCAGGTGGAGCAGGACACGTTAGAAAGATTTCTACGAACTTAAAAAATGTCTTAGAAAAAGCATATAAAAGAGTATCTAATTGTGACTGTGGCGAAGAAACAAGTTGTTATGGCTGCTTAAGAAATTACAATAACCAAATATTCCATGAAAAGCTACAACGTGGCGTAGTCAAAGATTATCTACAAAAATTAATTAAATAGTTTGATTAAGTAGTAATCAAGGTTACAACCATTGATATGATCAATAGGGTAGCAAGAGCTACTCTTTGAGTCTCTCCAGTATCAACGATCACATAAATTTAAGGTATATTCTAAATGTCGTGCTTAGTCTTAACCATGAAACCCACGAAAATCTAAGATTTGGATTTTCGTGGGTTTTTTATTTTATAAAAATCAAGAGAATCATTTTAGAGATAGAGATGAATGAAAATCTTCATGCAGAGGGGAAAGTATTGTTAGGCATTAGATATTTTGGAGCTATATCAAATAAAAAAATTAGATTATTTAATAAATATAATAGTAATTGTGAATAATAAGTTAGTAAATATAAATTAAAAAAGGAGATATATTATGAAAAAGAAAATTAGTAAACTTATAGCTTTATCAATAATGGTATTATTATTTAATATTATTGGGGAAAATAGTTACGCTTATGCACAAGGTACATATTTGGCTAAGGAACAACAAAATAATTCAAAGGATATTGTTGACATTGCTACTGGAGATAATAGGTTTAAAACTTTAGTGACTGCTTTAAAGGCTGCAGGATTGGTTGATACACTTAAAGGGCAAGGTCCATTTACAGTATTTGCACCTACAGATGATGCATTTGCTAAGCTTCCAAACAACACAGTAAGCGATCTTTTAAAACCAGAAAATAAGGAAACACTCGTAAAGATTTTAACTTATCATGTTGCACCTCAAAAGCTTACTGCAGCAGAAGTATTAAAGTTAAATGGTAAAGAGTTGAAAATGGCAAATGGGGAAAACGCTAAAATAGAAGTGAAAAATAATGAAGTATATATTGATGGGGCTAAGGTTGTAGTTACTGATATTATGGCTAAAAATGGAGTAATACATGTAATAGATACAGTTATGATGCCATAGATAAAGAATAATTGTTACGTATATTTATTGAGAGTTTGCTGTATTAAGAGAAGCTATTAGAGCTTGATAAGTCTAAATATTATTGTATATTTTATGGGAAAATTTTATTTTAATGATATAATAACTTATTGGTGCATTTAGCACATATAAGGAGAGAATGATGGTAAAGAAAAAAATATCAGAAATATACAATAATGAATTAACCACAAAAAAGAACTTATTAGAAGCTATAGATGCTGTGAAGGCTTCAAAGAATACATTAAATGATGAAGATATGCAAAGCTTGTATAATGAAATTTATAACAGTATTGATGAAATTAAGGACAAAGTAAAAGCTAATACAATACTTTATTTGAAGAATCATCTAAAAAGCACCTTGGGTAAATATGTGAAAGACAAAGAAGAAAATAAAACAAGTTATTTTATTGAATTTTTTAAAAAAGCATATCCTCCAAAATCAAGAAGAAAAGATTTTACTTGGGTTCTAATAGATATTAATAAAATATCTTATGAGCAAATTTGGCATACTTTAACTTATATAAACAATTTGAATTTGAAGGGAAAGAAATTCACAAGCGAAGAAAAAGACGATATTATACCTATGATAGATAAGCTATTAAGCTCTGGTAATAGTAAATATATCAATCAAATTAAGAGTTTTTCAAGCCTTCAAAGTGAGCTTAATATCAAAATAGTGCTTGTAGAAAATGAAGATAACCTATTAAAGACAAAGAGAATTAAATAATTCTTTGATTTGGTAAAATTGAAAAATTATTAACTGTAAGGCAAACATTAATTAAAAAAATAGGGGTGAAGTAGCAAGAGGATATATTATAGTAGATTGTAGTGTGTTTTTAAGGTTATGCTTCGACTCCACCATTAAAACCTGCGATAGTACAGAAGTGTATAATCAAGAGGAACTATTTTCTCAAGTATCCCTGGAACGTACAATGTTTAACGTAGAGATATTAAGTCCAAATTTATATTTTAATAAAATATAAATTTAAAGATAAAAATAAGGTTTATTTTTTATCAAAATTTGATATAATATAAATAAGAAAAGTTTAGTGCTGCAAACACTAAACTTCCTTAGAACATTTATTTTGTTTTAGGGCTATTGAATTAATTAAATAGAGATTTAATTAAGAGTAAAGAGCACTATTCTTTGTCGGATGGGTGCTTTTTCTCTTTGCCATTAACTTCTATATGAATACCAAGGAACTTAACCTTGATAACTAACTTAGAAATAAAAAGATTATTTTTTAAAACTAATTTAATAATATAAATAGTAACAAAGCTTTTTATAGTCAGCTCTAGCATATTCAATACCACCCCCTAACTTTGATGAAATATCATCAATAGTCCAAAGGGGGATAAAATATTCAAAACCCCCGTAGCCATCCACTACGGATTTTTCTATATTACCTTTGAATTATACCATAATTATGAAGAACATATACACAAGAATAATATGGAAAATACAATACGTTATAAGGGTAATGTTAAGCATAGAATAAAAGAAAGTATACACTTGAATTATAATTTTCTGATTTAGTTTTTTATATTTACATAGAATAAATGCACCACCCTAATATTTTGAGATTAAGGGGGGCTTTTTTTATTTGGGGGGTATATTTTTGGTGATTAATAATCCTTATTTATCATTTGTAAGAGAATAATCTATTGACAATTACAATCAATTAGAATAAAATTAAATTGTGCAAAATTTAATTTAAAACAAAGTCTGTTACTTATAGATTTAGTCAAATGTTTATGTGAAAGATATAAATTTATAAGTAAATTAAAGTTATGATTGTGCAAAGGAGGTTATTATGCAGGTTGTCTTAGATGCTTTAGTTATTGCTGTGGCGGTTGAACATGTTTTTATAATGCTACTGGAGATGTTTTTTATTAAATCATCAGTTGCTAGAAAAACTTTTAATATAGATAGTAAACTTCTTGATAGAAAAGAAGTAGGAGTTATGTTTGCAAATCAAGGATTATATAATGGCTTCTTAGCTGCAGGATTATTTTGGAGCTTTTTTGTACCAGAATTAATGTCAACTCAATTAAGGTTTTTCTTTTTAGGATGTGTAATTATTGCTGCTATATATGGAGCAATTACATCTAATAAAAATATTCTTGTGAAGCAAGGTGGTTTAGCTATATCAGCAATGATTTTATTAATAATAATTTGAGCTATATCATAATTATTTATAGATAATTATGATAATGTAAAAGATAAATTTAAAGATTACAATTTACGAAGTAAATTGAGCTATATAAAACATTTAAAATTTAGGAGGTTATGTATTATGAATAATACAATAGATAAGATAAAGAATCATAGATCAATAAGACAATATTTAGATAAAGAGGTCCCAAATGAATTAATAGATGAAATTCTTAAAAGTGCTCAGGCTATGCCTAACTCAATTAATGGACAACAAACATCTGTTATAGTTGTAAGGGATAAAAAGAAGAGAGAAAAATTAGCAGAACTTGTTGGTAATCAACCATATGTTGCAAAGGCTCCAGTATTCTTAGTATTTGTGATGGATTTTTATAGAACTCATCTTGCAGGTGAAAAAACTGGTATGAAGCAAGTAATTCATGAAGATGTAGAAGGTATTCTTGCAGGATCTGTAGATGTTGGAATAGCTTTAGGAGCTTCTGTTGTTGCTGCCGAATCCCTTGGACTTGGCACAGTACCTATTGGTGGTATTAGAAAAAATCCAGAAGAAGTTATCGAAATATTAGGATTACCTAAGTATACTTTTCCAATGGTAGGATTAGTAGTTGGATATCCAGCTGATGAATCACATAAAAAACCTAGAGTTCCTTTTGAAAGTTTTAGGCATGATGAAGGTTATCATATAAAAGCTGTTGAAGACTCAATTAATGTTTATGATGAACAGATGGATGAATATCTAAAGGAAATTGGAAGAGTTGAGCAAGAAACAAACTGGAGTACTGTAACTTCAAGAGTTTATCAATCAGTTTATTATCCTAAGGTTAAAGATGCTATTAATAAACAAGGATTAAAAAGTAAATAATTAGTAGCAAAAGATAACTTTTGAGTTCATCAAGTATTGCTAAAGAATAGATAATTAAATAACATGAAGAAACAAAGCAAGTGATTGTATTTAGAAATATAGTCACTTGCTTTTATTATTGATGTGAATATTATAATAGAGAAATAAAAACAGCATAAAATATCACTCATCATCATTTTTAGGATGATACAATTACATTACTTAGTTATTAATAAAGTGATAGGAGTGATTAACCTGAAACTTAAAACTT